>CAZXQK010000061.1:0-6942 GCA_964642785.1 uncultured Faecalimonas sp. | reverse complement strand
TGCCATTATCGAACAGACGGGTGTGAAGATCGATATTACAGATGACGGTGCGGTATCTATCTGCGGAACAGATGCAGAGAAGATGGAAGAGGCAATGAAGATGATCGCGACCATCGTAACGGATTTTGAAGCAGGCATGGTGTTTGAAGGAAAAGTGATCAGCATCAAAGAATTCGGTGCTTTTATCGAATTTGCACCGGGAAAAGAAGGAATGGTACACATTTCTAAGATTTCCAAGGACAGAATCAAACAGGTGGAAGATGTTCTGACACTTGGAGATAAGGTGAAAGTTGTCTGCCTTGGAAAAGATAAGATGGGAAGGATCAGCTTCTCTATGAAAGATGTAGATGCAGAATAAAAAATAATTTAAAAAAGCAGGCGTTTCGCTTGCTTTTTTGCTTGAAATAGAGTAGAATGTGTTTATCACGTTCCAACTTCATTGCAATAAAGTGGTAAAGGTGAAAGGTGAATAAGTATATCATATTAGGAGGAGATTAAGATGAAAAAACTTATTTCAATGTTATTGGTTTGCGCAATGGCATTAAGCCTAGTGGCATGCGGAAGCCAATCAACATCCAAAAAAGACGATACTGATACGAAATCAGACGTTGATTACAAAATCGGTATTGTAACAGGTACTGTTTCACAAGGTGAGGAGGAATATCAAAAAGCTCAGGATTTGAAAGAAAAATACGGCGATATGATCGTGACGGCTACATATCCTGATAACTTTGATAAAGAAACAGAACAGACAATCCAGGTTGTTACAACCATGGCTGCAGACCCGAAAGTAAAAGTTATTGTATTCGTACAGGCAGTTCCAGGTGCAACAGCAGCTATCAGCAAAGTAAAAGAAACTCGTGATGACATTCTTTTCATTTCAGGTGTGTGTGCTGAGACACCAAGCGTGATCGCTGAAGTATCAGACATCTGTATGTTAGTAGATGAAATCTCAATGGGTAAAACAGTTATCGAACAGGCTGAAAAAATGGGAGCTAAGACATTTGTTCACATCTCATTTGAACGTCACCTTGGATATGATACAATTTCAGCCCGTCAACAATTGTTCAAAGAAACTTGTGCTGAAAAGAACATTCAGTACGTAGAAGCTACAGCTCCGGACCCGACAGGTGATGCAGGTGTAACAGGTGCTCAGGCTTGGATTACAGAAAATATTAAAACTTATGTTGATAAATATGGAAAAGATACAGCATTCTTCTGTACAAACTGCTCTATGCAGGTTCCGCTGATTCAACAAGTAGCTGAGTTGGGAGCAATCTTCCCACAACAATGTTGTCCGTCACCATACCACGCATATCCTTCTGCATTCAATATTGAAACAAAAGGACATGAAGGCGATGTTCAATATATGTTGGATCAAATCAAAGAAAAAGTTGCTGAATATGGCAACACAGGACGTATGTCAACATGGGAAGTTCCGATTAACATGATGATGATTGAAGCTGGTGTTGAATATGGTATTAAGTGGTGTGAAGGTGAAATTACAGAACGTTGTGATGAAGAAGCTTTAATTAAAGAAATGAAAGCTATTTCAGGTGATGAAACAACAGTTACACACTATGACCAAGGTAAAGATACAGAACTTGATAACTTCTTCATGATTCTTTGCCCGTTCTACAACTTCTAATATTAGAATTTGTAAGATAATGTAAATTGATATTGTCAATGCACTCATTTTATATGGGTGCATTGAACTATGTCTGAAAGTTTAAAGATAAGGTAAACGCTGAACGGTTTGCACGCAGTGTTAGATATAAACGCGTGAATCGTTCAACGCTTACGTAAAGAGGGAAAAAGATGGAAACAAATTATGTATTAAAGATGGATAACATCTCAAAATCGTATTTTGGAAATAAGGTATTAAAAGGTGTTCAGCTTCATGTAAAATCCGGAGAGATTCATGCACTTATGGGTGAGAATGGTGCGGGAAAGTCCACGTTGATGAACATTTTGTTTGGTATGCCTGTGATTCATAATACAGGTGGCTTTGAGGGAAGTGTTGAATTTGACGGACAAAAAGTTAAAATTGACAATCCACAAAAGGCCATGGATTTGGGGATCGGTATGGTTCATCAGGAATTTATGTTGATTCCGGGATTTACGGTAACGGAAAATGTAAAACTTGGACGTGAAATTACAACACCTACGATTGCCAGCAGCATTTGCGGTAAATCGATGGAAAAATTAGATACAAAAGCAATGTCAAAGGAGGCAAGAAATGCTTTGGATACCATTGGTCTTGGCATTAGTGAAGATGAAATGGTAGGCGGTATGCCGGTTGGTTATATGCAATTCATTGAAATTGCACGTGAAATTGATAAGACGGGAATCAAAGTGTTGATTTTGGATGAACCGACGGCTGTTTTGACGGAAAGTGAAGCACAGCGCTTGCTTGAAACCATGCAGTTGCTTGCTTCAAAAGGAATTGCAATCATATTTATTACTCATCGTATTGATGAAGTTATTCAAGTTACGAACAGTATGACAGTTCTTCGTGACGGACAATTTGTAGAACGTGTGGAAACTAAGGATACAACGGCTGCAAAGATTGCAGAATTGATGGTTGGTCGTGAAGTGGAAAAGTTAGTAGATGATATTGAAGAAGATAATCGTAATATTCAAGACGAAGACATCATTCTCCGTTTGAAAGATTTTTATGTTGATATGCCGGGCGAAAAAGTACAGGGCGTAGACCTGGAGGTTCGCCGGGGAGAAATTCTTGGTATTGGAGGTCTTGCAGGACAAGGCAAGGTTGGCATTCCAAATGGTATCCTAGGATTGTATCCGAGCGAGGGTACGGTAGAATTTGATGGTGAAGTAATCGATACAAAGAAATTAGGCGATGCGTTGGATAAACGGATTGCGTTTGTGTCAGAAGACCGTCGTGGCGTAGGACTTTTGTTAGAGGAATCCATTCAACAAAATGTGGTTTTTACGGCAATGCAGGTTCAGGATGCTTTCTTGAAGAAATATGGTCCGCTTCGTTTGTATGACCAAAAGAAGGCCCGCAGGCACGCTTTAGACATGATTGAACAGTTAGATATCCGTTGCACGGGACCAGAACAATATGCCGGCAGACTGTCAGGGGGAAATCAGCAAAAAGTATGTTTGGCACGTGCAATTACCATGAATCCGAAACTGTTGGTGGTGTCAGAACCGACCCGCGGTATTGATATCGGTGCGAAGAAACTGGTATTAGAACTCCTGGCGAAAATGAATCGCGAACAGGGTATGACAATTATTATGGTAAGTTCAGAATTGAACGAGCTTAGAAGTTTGTGTGACCGTATTGCTATCGTTTCTGATGGTAAATTATCCGGAGTATTCGGTCCGAATGCAACAGATGCAGAATATGGTATGGCAATGTCAGGTGTTGTGGAAGGGGGAAAAGAAGTATGACAAAAGAAAAAATTAAAAAAGCGATAGATGTCATTGGTCTTCCACGTTTGATTGTGTTCATTTTCTTTGCGGCAGTTGTAATTGTTGCATATGTGAATCACATTGATGTTGTGTCGTATCTGGCTTCTACAGTGAAGTATTGGGGAATGTGGGCAGTCCTTGTACTGGCTATGGTTCCGACGATTAAGTGCGGTATCGGACCAAATTTTGGTGTCAGTTTAGGTATCTGCTGTGGTTTGCTTGGAACACTTTTGGCGATTGAATTAGATATTGCAAAAAGAGTAAATGCAGTGGCAAACGGTGTTGGACCTTGGGCTGCATTTGCATTTGCAATTGTGGTAGCGATAGTTGTTGCATGGCTGGTTGGTGTCGGATACGGTAAACTGCTGAACCTGGTAAAAGGATCAGAAATGACGGTTACTACATATATTGGTTATTCTATTATTTATTTAACATGTATTTTGTGGTTTAGAGCACCATTTAGCAGTGGTGGGATCACATGGCCGCTAGGCGGAAAAGGTGTTCGTAACTCTGTTGCATTGGAAGGAAGTTTTGCCGGGGTTTTGAATAAAGCCGGCGGTTTCTATATTGGCGGAAAGAGTGGATTCTATGTACCGACAGGTTTGATTGTGTTTGTACTCTTGGTTTGCTTTGTGGTACATTTGTACTTTAAGAGTAAGACAGGTATGGCGATTACAGCAGCAGGATCCAATCCGACTTTTGCCCGTGCCAGTGGTATTAATGTTGATAAAATGCGTGTAAAAGGTGTTGCGTTGTCTACGATTTTAGGTGCAGTCGGTATTATTGTATATACACAGAGCTTTGAATATCTGCAGGTATATACAGCACCGCTCACCATGGGATTTATTTGTGTTGCATCTGTATTAATTGGTGGTGCAACGACTGCGAAAGCGACGATCATGCACGTAATTATCGGTACATTCCTGTATCAGGGATTGGTTATTTTTACACCTCCGGTATCTAATGCATTATTGGCAGGTACAGATATTTCAGATACAGTGCGCCAGATTATCCAAAATGGTGTAATCTTGTATGCACTTGCACAGGCGAAAGGAGGAAGTTCGAATGAATAATAAAACGATGAAGAACCTTAAGAAAACAATATTTGATAACAAGGTTATTGTTTTGTTTGCGGTTTTGTGTCTTGCGTGTATTTTGATTGCAGACACATCCATTGCCTATATTACATCAGAGGTATTTGCTCGTTTTGCACGTAATGCATGTCTGGTATTATCTTTGATTATTCCTTGTCTTGCCGGACTTGGTATGAACTTTGGTATTGTTGTAGGTGCAATTGCAGCACAGATTTCAATCATCATGGTTGTACACTGGCAGATTGATGGCTTTGCAGGTTTTATGCTTTGCGCATTGATTAGTGTGCCGTTAGCTTTGATATTCGGTTACTTGGTTGGTCTTTTGTATAATAAGACAAAAGGAGCGGAGATGGTTGCAGGTCTTGTACTTGGATTCTTCGCAGCGGGGCTTTACAGATTGCTCACACTTTATATCATTGGTGGTGTCATCCCGTTTGATGATCCGAAATTGTTGGAACGTGGCTTCGGTCTCCGTAATGCTTATGATTTATCAGGAAACCTGAAATATGCATTAGATGACATTAGTTTCCTTACGGTAGCAATTGTTTGCGGTGCAATCATGGTTGTTTCGGTTCTGATCAGCACATTACATGCAAAGAAAACAAAACAGACAATTGTACTGAACAAAGTACTTGCGAAAATCATTGCAGGTGTCTGTCTGATTCTTTTCGGAACTGTCGGAGGTATGATTCCGATGATTCAGGTTGTGTTTGGCGGAAATCGACTGATTTTGACAGATGCTGCACTGTACGGTGGAATTGTCATGATTATTTACGCAGTGGTAACATTCCTGATGAAACGTCCGAAAAAGGGAGATAAATTATTCACAAAACTTATCGCATACGCGGTAGTAGGAGCATTGCTTGCAATCGGAACGGAGATTCCGGCTATACGTGAAGTATATCAGTTTGTAAAATTACCGGTAGCTACTTATGGTGTTATCTGCCTGTTTTGTTTCTTTAATTCATGGATTATGAATACACGTTTGGGACAGAACATGCGAACGGTAGGACAGAGCAGAACTGTTGCAACTTCTGCAGGTATCCATGTAGACAAAATCCGTATTATTGCAACCTGTATCTCTACTGTTTTGGCAGCCTGGGGGCAGTTGATTTTCTTACAGAACCTGGGAACATTCAGTACGGTAACACAACAGGATAACGTAGGTCTGTACGCGGTTGCAGCTATTTTGGTTGGCGGTGCAACGGTACAGAAAGCAAATAATAAGCATGCAATCATCGGTGTTATTTTATTCCACACGTTGTTTGTGGTAGCACCGCTTGCAGCAACAGAGATTGTTGGTGATTCAGCAATCAGTGAATATGTCCGTATGTTTATCTCTTACGGTGTTATTGCTGTTTCTTTAGCGTTACACGCTTGGAAATCAGTGAAGAAGCCGGCAGGTAAAAAATAAAAAACTTGACTTTACTCTGATAAAACATTATACTGTCAAAGAAAAAAGGAGGGATTAATATGTCATATGTAGATGAGATTATTGAACTAGTTGTAAAGAAAAACCCGGCAGAACCGGAATTCCACCAGGCGGTAAAAGAAGTTATGGAATCCTTGCGAGTTGTGATTGAGGCTAACGAGGAGAAATACAGAAAAGAAGCGTTGTTGGAAAGATTAGTGGAGCCGGAAAGAATTATCATGTTCCGTATACCATGGGTAGATGATAATGGAAATGTACAGGTGAACAAAGGATACCGCGTGCAGTTTAACAGTGCAATCGGACCATATAAGGGAGGCATTCGTCTTCATCCATCTGTAAACTTAGGTATTATCAAATTCTTAGGTTTTGAACAGACATTTAAGAACTCGTTAACAGGTCTTCCGATCGGTGGAGGTAAAGGTGGTTCTGACTTTGATCCGAAAGGAAAATCAGACAGAGAGGTTATGGCATTCTGTCAGAGTTTCATGACAGAATTATGTAAACATATCGGTGCTGACACGGACGTTCCGGCAGGGGATATCGGAACAGGAGCAAGAGAAATCGGTTATATGTACGGACAGTACAAACGTATCCGCAACGTATACGAAGGCGTGCTTACAGGAAAAGGCCTCAGTTACGGCGGTTCTCTGGCAAGAAAAGAGGCTACCGGATACGGATTATTGTATTTCACAGATGAGATGCTGAGACTGGCAGGAATGGAACTGGCAGGAAAGACAGTGGCAATCTCCGGAGCAGGTAATGTGGCAATCTATGCGGCTGAAAAAGCAACAGAACTTGGTGCAAAGGTTGTGACAATGAGCGATTCTACCGGATGGATATATGATGCAGAAGGAATTGACCTTGCGGCAATCAAAGAGATTAAAGAAGTAAAACGTGCAAGATTAACAGAATATAAGAACTATCGTCCGAATGCTGAATATCATGAAGGCAGGGGCGTATGGTCCGTAAAAGTGG
>CAZXQK010000060.1:0-6969 GCA_964642785.1 uncultured Faecalimonas sp. | reverse complement strand
AATCCTTTCTCTCCGATGCTTTCCATTTCTTTTTTCAGTTCTTCCAATGTGAAAGAACAAATGTCTTTCTTATCCATGTTTCACCTTCTTAAATTTTGCAATGAAAAAACCATCACTTTCATGAACCCCCGGCAGTAATTGCAGACAGCCATCACGCATGACGCTCTCCTGCAGTGCTTCACTTAAACGTTCTTTCACGGGTGCTAATTCAAACTCCGGATACTCCTTTAGAAACCATTCCACATTTCCCATGTTTTCCGCCTCATGAATGGTGCAGGTGCTGTAAAGCAACGTACCGCCTGTTTTCACATACTGCCTTGCATTGGTCAAAATCTTCCTTTGCAGTAAAACTAAGTCTTCCTGCATGTCCGGTGTCATCTTATATTTCAAATCTGTTTTCTTTCCCAGTACGCCAAGTCCCGAGCACGGCAAATCTGCAACCACGATATCTGCAGTTTCCACTGCCTGCCCGTCCAACACGGTTGCATCGAACCGGACAGCCTCTATGTTTTTTATACCGGAGCGATGAATGTTTTCCTGTATGAGCGAAACTTTATATTCCGTCAGATCCCTCGCCTCTACCTGTCCTGTTCCCTGCAAAAGTTCTGCCATATGAAGTGCCTTTCCGCCCGGTGCGGCACACACATCCAGAATCCGATTTCCTGCCTTTGGCTCTGCAAGATGAGCCACTAACATGGAACTGATATCCTGCACGGAAAACGCTCCTTTTTGAAAACTTTCTAAGTCCGCCAGATAATCATAATTGGAAATCCAAAGAGCATACGGCAGATAAGGATGTTCCTTCACGGTAACACCTTCCTGCCTGAGAGACTGCATCAGTGCTTCCTTTGTCATCACATTCTCATTGCATCGGATGGTCATCGGCTTTTCTTTCTGAAAATCCTGCAGCATCACTTCTACCGTCTGTGCATCATAGACCGTAAGCCACTGCTTTAGAATCCATTTCGGCATGGAATACCGAATATGAAGATACTCTGTCAGGTCCGATTTATCCGGGTATGTAATCTGTTCCAGATTTCGCTCGATATTCCGAAGCACACCGTTGACGAAGCCTTTCAGATTGGAAAAGCCTTTCTTTGTTGCCAGTTTCACCGCCTCATTACAGGCCGCAGAATTCGGAACGCTGTCCATGTATTTCAATTGATAGACTGCACTGCGCAGAATATTTTTGATGACCGGCTTCATCTTATTCACCGGCATCTTGGAAAACTGATTGATGATATAATCGAGTTCAATCATATGCTCCAGTGTCCCTTCTGTCACTCTCGTAATGAACGCACGGTCTTTTTTATCCAAATATTGATATTTATTCAGCACATTGCGAAGCACCACGTGGCTGTACTGCCCGTCACGTGTGACTTCCAATAAGATTCCCAGCACCAATTCTCTTGTCATTCGCCTAAAATCTCTCCTTCTTTCACTTGATAACCTCTCATAAACGCACCTGCATCCATGCGCTTCTTGCCCGAAATCTGTAATTCACTTACCTTCAAAAGACCGGTTCCTGTCTGCACATAAAAGGCACCTTTTTCCACCCGCACAATCGTTCCCGGCACATTTCCTTCTGCTTCTTCCAACGCTGACGCATCCCATATCTTCATCACTTTTCCATTCCAACTTGTATACGCACTCGGCCAAGGAGCCAATCCCCGAATCAGCCGCTCAATCTCTGTCGCAGACTTCTTCCAGTCAATATTCCCCAACTGCTTATCCAACATTTTCGCATAGGCAGTCGTCATCTCTCCCTGTGGAACCGGCATTACGGTATGAGCCTCCAGGGCTTTTAAGGTTTCCACACAAAGAACGGCACCTGCCTCTGACAGTTTGTCATGGAGACTTCCTCCTGTTTCTTTTGGTTCTATGACCACTTCCGTTTTCAACAGCATATCTCCCGTATCCAGTCCTTCATTCATCTGCATGGTTGTCACTCCCGTCACTTTCTCCCCGTCAATGATTGCCCATTGAATCGGAGCCGCACCACGATATTTCGGAAGCAGGGAAGCGTGGACATTTACACAGCCATATGGACACATCTCCAAAATCTCTTTCGGAAGAATCTGTCCAAAGGCTACCACAACCATAATATCCGCCTCGTAATCCCGCAGCACTTCCACGCACTCCGATTCCCGGATTTTTTTCGGCTGATACACCGGAATACCGTATTGAATGGCACATTCCTTGACCGGGGTAAACTGCATTTCTTTTCCTCTGCCCTTTGGTTTATCCGGCTGTGTAACTGCAAGCACAACCTCATGGCCTGCCTCAACCAATGCCTTTAACGTTCCCACCGAAAAATCCGGCGTTCCCATAAAAATCACTCTCATGCTTCTTCCTCCTCGTCATATGTGACATCGTGGAGTTCTCCCTCCACTTTTTCCACATATAAATGCCCGTCTAAATGGTCGATTTCATGGCAGAATGCTCTTGCAAGCAATTCTTCTCCTTCATAGATCACTTCTTCCATCTCTTCATTCAGTGCTTTTACTTTTACATAAAAAGGTCTTGTAACACTGCCCGCTTTTCCCGGAACGCTTAAGCACCCTTCATCTCCTGTCTGCTCTCCGGACATTTCCAGAATTTCCGGATTAATGAGTACAATCGGTCCTTCTCCCACGTCAATGACTACAATTCTTTTCAGCACGCCAACCTGCGGTGCTGCAAGACCGACTCCCATGGCTTCGTACATGGTGTCTAACATATCTTCGATTAAGACTGCCGTTCGCGGTGTCATTGCCTTTACTTCCTTGCATTGTTTTTTTAACACCTCATCGCCCATCGTTCTGATTTCTCTAATTGCCATTTTCAATCTCCTCTTTCTTAAAATATATTCATTGGGTTAAAATCAAATTGAATACGAAGTTTTTGAAATCCTGTATTCACTTCCATATATGCCTCTAATTTATTTTTCATCTGAATCAGTATATCATATCTTGCGTGCCGGATATACAGCACCCTGCGGTACACATCTTTTACCTTTCCCACATAAGGACTTGCAGGGCCAATACAGACAATCTCACCCCGTCCGACACGTTCTGCGTACTGCTTCAGATACATGCATGCCGTATCAAGAAGTCTCTCGTCCCCGCCTTCCGCAAAGACTGCCAAAAGCTGCTCTGCCGGCGGATATCCCATCATCTTCCGATAGGCAATCTCTTCCTTATAAAAGGCCTCGTAATCCTGTCTTGCCGCTGTTTCGATTGCATAATGCTCCGGACTGTATGTCTGAATGACAACTTCCCCTTTCTGCTCTCCTCTGCCTGCACGCCCTGCCGCCTGCGTCAGAAGCTGAAAGGTTCTCTCTCCTGCACGATAATCATCTGCATACAAGGACATATCTGCAGCAAGCACGCCTACCAGTGTCACGTTTGGAAAGTCATGCCCTTTCACGATCATCTGTGTACCAATCAGAATGTCCGCCTCTCCATTTGCAAATGTTTCCAAAATCTTTTCAAATCCATCTTTTTCCTTTGTAGTATCCATATCCATGCGAAGTACCCTCGCCTGTGGAAATTCTGCTTTCATAAAATCTTCTATCTGCTGGGTTCCTGCCCGGAATCCTCCGATGTGCTTAGAACCACACTCCGGACATACCGACTTTTCCCGCTCTTCATAACCGCAGTAATGGCAGACCATCTTTCCCCCTCTGTGAGAAGTCAGAGATACATCGCAATGCGGACATTTTACCACATATCCGCAAGAACGGCACGCAATAAATCCTGCATATCCCCGGCGATTGAGAAACAGCATCATCTGCTGTTTTTTCTCCAGCCTGTCCCGGATCAGTTCCCGCAGGGTATTGCTTAAGATAGAACGATTCCCCTGCTTTAATTCTTCCCGCATATCTAGGGTGTAAACCTGTGGAAGGCTTTGCTTTTTCGACCGTTCTTTTAAGGTCAGCAATTCATATTCGCCTTTCTCTGCACGATAAAAGCTTTCCAAAGAAGGAGTTGCTGAACCAAGCACCACGCTCGCCCCTTCTAAGTTTGCTCTCTGAATGGCTGTTTCTCTCGCATGATATCGGGGAATCTGCTCACTTTTATAGGTCTGCTCGTGTTCTTCATCAATCACGATCAGTCCCAAGTTCGGAAACGGCGTAAAAAGTGCGGAGCGGGGACCAATCATGATATCAATTGCCCCCTCTTTCGCCCGCATCATCTGATCATACCGTTCTGCATCTGTCATTCTGGAATTTAATATGGAAATACGATTGCCAAACTTTCCGTAAAAACGCATGACGGTCTGATACGTCAGGGCAATCTCCGGAATCAGAACAATCGCCTGCTTTCCGTCACGAAGTACCCTTGCGATCATTTCCATATACACTTCCGTCTTTCCGCTTCCGGTGACACCGTATAACAGGTAGGTTTTTCTCTCTCCCCTTAGATAATCTTCCCGAAACCGGTCAATGACAGACTGCTGCTCTTCATTATATTGGATGGTGACAGGCTTCTGACTGCTTTCTTTAATCGGATTGCGAAACACCTGCTCCGATTCTATGCTCACAACACCCTGTTTATCCAGTGCATCAATCACAGTTTTGGAAATCTGTAGTTTCTGAATCACAAACTCCTGTTCCAACACCTTATGTTCCAAAAGTGCCGCCAGTAAACGGGCTCTTGATTTCATGCGCAAATCATTCAGATACTCGGAAAGTTTCGTCTTTCCTGTTTCTTCGTCCAACAAAAGCCTTACATACCGCTTCTTTCGAATCGTCGTCTCTTTCTTTACGGGAAGCACAGTCTTTAGTGCCTGAATCATGGTTCCGCCATAGGATTCTTTCATCCATGCCGCAAGTGCGATCAGATGTTCCTCAATGGCACTTCGCTTTGCAGCCGGGCACAGAATATCTTTTATTTTCGACGCATCATATTCACAGGTTTCATTGATTTCCACAATATACCCCTGAATCTCCCGATTTCCATTTCCAAAAGGCGCAACCACCTCCATGCCTACCCGAAGTACCTCTTCTAGCTCCGGTGGAATGTGATACTCGAATACTTTATCCAGTTTTTCATGAACAATATCAACGATTATCTTAGCGTACATGAAACACCTTTCCTCTTGAGTTCTTCTACGACTTCAGCAATCAATACCCGCTCATCCATCGGATATTTCACGCCCCTGATTTCCTGATAATCTTCGTGACCTTTTCCGGCTAATACGATCACATCCCCTTTCTTTGCATGTTCGATCGCATAACGGATTGCCTCTTTTCTGTCTATGATTTCCACATAGTTTCCTTCTGTTTTTTCGATTCCTGTTTTAATATCATCGATAATATCCTGTGGTTCTTCAAAACGCGGATTATCTGAGGTAATAATCGTAAGGTCTGCCAGATTTCCCGACACTTCTCCCATCTCATACCGTCTCGCCCTAGAACGATTTCCACCGCATCCGAACAGGCAGACTAACCGTTTCGGCCGGTACTCTTTCAACGTGGTAAGCAGGCTCTGAAGACTCATGGCATTGTGTGCATAATCAATCATCAGCGTAAATTCATCGGAGATTTTCACCATCTCAATCCGTCCTTTTACCTTTGCCCCTGCCAGTGCCGAAAGAATGGTTTCTTTCGGTACGCCAAAATGTCTGCACACCGCAATGGCTGTCAGTGAGTTATACACACTGAATGTTCCCGGAACGTCAATGCTCACATCCATGTCAAGAAGTCCTTCTGCCCGATACGTGACACCTAAGTGTCCCAGCGAGGACAGCAGTTTCACATTGGTCGCCCGCAAGTCTGCTTCCTTGGAAAATCCGAAAGTTTCCACCTTACAGGCTGCCCCCTGAAATACATCCTGATAATACGGATCATCCACGTTTGCAATGCCCAGTCTGCACTGCTTAAACAATAACCCCTTGCAACGTTTATAATCTTCAAAATCTTTATGCTCATTTGGTCCGATATGGTCTTCTCCCAGGTTCGTAAAAATCCCGATTTCAAAAGGAATCCCGGCTGTACGATGAAGCATCAGTCCCTGGGAAGACACTTCCATAACAACCGTATCACAGCCTGCCTCCACCATCTTCCGGAAATACTGATGAATCTGGAAAGACTCCGGCGTTGTATTCTTAGACGGGATCACTTCCTCACCAATCAGGGTTTCAATGGTGCCGATCAGCCCCACCTTATGACCCGCTCCTTCCAGAATGGATTTGACCATATAAGTAGTTGTGGTCTTTCCCTTTGTGCCGGTAATACCAATCACCTTTAATTTTTCTGCCGGATATCCAAAATACGCTGCGGAAGCAAGTGCCAGTGCATAACGGGTATCCTCCACCCGAATCACAGTTACGTTTTCCGGTGCTGTCACGTCTTTTTCCACGATTACGGCTGTCGCACCTTTTTTTGCTACCTCCTGCACAAACTCATGACCGTCCCGCACTGCTCCGGATATGCACACAAACACGCTTCCTTCTTTCACCGTTCTCGAATCATTCGTCAGTTCTGTAATCTCTGTCTCATCACTGCCCTGCAGGATATCATATTTCATTCTTTCTAATAATTCATATAATCTCATAAGGACTCCCTTCTCATATCACATCCTATCAATATCTGTTTACCCTGAAACGCAAACCCATATTTTCTGATTCGTTCCGGTGCAATCCCCTTCGATGTCAGTTCCTCTTCATATCGTTTTTCTTCTATCTGTTGCAAGGCTGATTTCACCGTATCATCCAGTGATGACTCATCAAACGAATCATGCACCTTAAATTCAAAAATATAGGCATCATCCACATCATTGAGCGGTTCTAGGATTACATCATATCTGCCAAATCCACTTTCCCGATTGGATGTAATGACATACCTTCCCCTCAGATCTACCATCAGTCCTAGCACAAAACCATGATAGAACTTCTCCGGTTCCGCATATTCCGACGGTTTTTTCCCGGTATCAAAATAACTGAATGTTTCCAACGCTATCTGATTCATAAACCGGTTCATGTATC
>CAZXQK010000059.1:0-6981 GCA_964642785.1 uncultured Faecalimonas sp. | reverse complement strand
GGTGATCAGCACCTGGAAGTTGTTGTCAGCAAACTGGCAGGCCGCTATAAAGTAGATGTTACTTTGGAAACACCGAAAGTAGCTTTTAGAGAAACCATCCGCAAGAAATCTGATGTGGACACAAAGTATAAAAAACAGTCAGGCGGACATGGTCAGTATGGACACGTTAAGATGACCTTTGAACCTTCCGGAGATTTGGAAACGCCATATGTGTTTGACCAGATTGTAGTAGGAGGAGCAGTTCCGAAAAACTATTTCCCGGCAGTGGAAAAAGGGTTACAGGAATCGGTTGTGAAAGGACCTTTGGCAGGATATCCGGTTGTAGGTGTGAAAGCGGTATTGTATGATGGATCTTATCACCCGGTGGATTCTTCGGAAATGGCATTTAAGACAGCGACCATACAGGCATTTAAGAAAGGATTCATGGAAGCAAATCCGATTCTCCTTGAACCAATTGCAAATATTAAGGTAACGGTTCCGGACGAATTTACCGGAGATGTAATGGGAGATTTGAATAAGCGACGCGGACGTGTGCTCGGTATGACCCCGGTTGCAGGCGGCAATCAGATTATCGAAGCAGACATTCCAATGACGGGCATGTTCGGATACTGTACCGTGCTTCGCTCTATGACAGGCGGAAGAGGAACATATTCTTATGAGTTTGTGCGCTACGAACAGGCACCTTCCGATGTGCAGGAAAAAGAGATTGCAAAACGTGCAAATGAAGAATAATGGAATGAAGTGAGAAAAAGGCATGGTTTTTACCATGCCTTTACTTGTATCTTTGTATGTAAAGTGCTATAATTTGCCTTGCATTAGGAGGTCAAAGGAATGAAGATAGTAATTATAGGTGACGGAAAGGTTGGATATAAACTGGCAGAGCATCTGTCAGAGGACAACTACGACGTCGTTTTGATTGACAGTAATGAAGATAAATTAAAGGAAGCACTGAATAATCTGGATATTAACTGTTTCGCCGGAGACGGTGTCAGTGTGGAGGTGCAGGCGGAAGCAGGGGTTTCGGAAGCGGATCTGGTCATCGCCTGTGCATCAACAGATGAATTGAATATGTTAAGCTGTCTGGTCGCAAAGCGTCTGGGAGCAAAGCACACCATTGCCAGAGTGCGTAATCCGCTATACTATCAGCAGATTGATATTTTGAAAGAAGATTTACATCTTAGTATGGTCATCAATCCGGAGTTTGCAGTGGCAAATGAAATCGCAAGAAACCTGATTTTTCCGGATGCCAGCAAGGTGGAGACATTTGTAAAGGGAAGATTGGAACTTGTGGAATTCCCGGTAAGGGAAAACAGTCCGGTTATCGGATACAGACTGGCAGATATTTATTCCAAGTTTCAAATCAAACTTTTGATTTGCGCCATTCAAAGAGGAGAGGAGGTTTACATTCCGGACGGTGAATTTGTCATCGAAGAAGGAGATAAACTTCACATTGCGGCAACGCATAAGGAGATTGAGCAGTTCTTTAACAGACTGGGAAATCGGAAACGCCGTATGAAAAACATCTTAATCTGTGGCGGCGGACGTGTTGGATTTTATCTGGCGAAAAAATTGTGTATGATGGGTATGGACGTGAAGATCATTGAACATCATCAGAAAAGATGTGAGGAATTATGTGAAGAACTTCCGAAGGTAACCGTGATTCATGGAGATGCAACGGATCACGACCTTTTGGTTGAAGAAGGTGTGAGAGAAGCAGATGCGCTGATTGCACTGACCGGTGTAGATGAAGAAAATATTATCATGGGATTGTTTGCAAAGAAACAGGGTGTGCATAAAATCATTGCAAAGGTCAATGAAGATTCCCGAGCACAGATGGTAGAAGGTCTTGGAATTGACAGCATTGTATCAGCGAAGACGGCAACGGTAGATGCAATTTTCAGTTATGTACGTGCAAGACAAAATTCCATTGCAAGTGCCAACATTGAATCCATGTACCGTCTGGTCGATGACCGGGTGGAAGCGTTGGAGTTTGTGGTGAAAGAAGAAACCAAATATACCAACATCGCATTGAGAGATTTGAAAACAAAGCCGAACAATCTGATTGCCTGTATCGGGCGGAAACGTCAGACCATCATTCCAAGCGGTCATGACAGTATTCAGGTAGGCGATACAGTTGTTGTAATCACAAAAGAAAAGAAAGTACAAGATATTACAGACATCTTAGAATAGAGGGCAGTTATGAACGGAAAAATGACGACTTATATTTTGGGGAGAATGCTTGGAGTAGAAGCATTGGTGCTTTTGATACCGGCACTGGTGTCTGTACTTTACGGAGAAGAAGGATGGAAAGCATTTCTTCTTACCAGTGCGATTTTATTACTGTTGTTTATCCTTTTGGGACGTAAGAAGCCGAAGAATTCTACCATTTACGGAAAAGACGGATTTGTGATCATTGCCAGCGCATGGCTGCTTTGGTCAGCGTTTGGTGCATTACCGTTTTATATTTCGGAAGAAATTCCGGCATATGTAGATGCGTTTTTTGAAACGGTGTCCGGATTCACCACGACAGGTTCTACGATCTTGACTAATATTTCGGGATTGTCTTACGGTATGAATTTCTGGCGATGTCTGACTCACTGGATTGGCGGAATGGGCGTGTTGGTATTTGTTATGGTGATCGTGTCCTTGGAAGATAAAAATTCTATGCACCTGATGCGTGCGGAAGTGCCTGGACCGGAAACAGATAAACTGGTGCCGAAGGCTAGGGACACTGCGAAAATTTTATACAGTATGTATTTTGTGCTGACCATTGCGGAAATGATTTTTCTGCTTGCAGGAGGGATGAATCTGTATGACAGTATCATTCACTCGTTCAGTACGGCAGGAACCGGCGGATTCGGAAACAGGAACAATAGTATAGCGTTTTACGACAGTGCATATATTGATGGTGTGATTACCGTATTTATGATCCTGTTTGGAATCAATTTTAATATGTATTATCTTCTGCTTTTGCGGAAAGTGAAAGATGTATTTAAAAACGAAGAAGTGCGGGCTTATCTTGGAATTATCTTAGGTTCCACACTTCTGATTACCGTTAATATTTTGAGCATTTATGAAAAACCGCTGAAAGCGTTCCGCTATGCGGTGTTCCAGGTGGCATCGGTGATCACAACGACCGGATTTGCTACGGCAAACTACGATGTGTGGCCGGAATTTTCCAAATGCATTCTGCTTGGAATTATGGTGATTGGTGCCTGTGCCGGCTCTACCGGAGGCGGTATGAAGGTGTCCCGTATTTTGATTGGGTTAAAGAGTGTGAAACTGGAACTGAAACGACTGCTTCATCCGAAGTCAGTCGGTATTGTAAAAGTGAACGGGAAAAAGGTAAAAGAGGAAACCTTAAACGGTGTGTATGTATATTTTATCGCATACATTGCGATATTTATCATATCGGTACTGCTGATTTCTTTGAATGATTTTGATTTTGGAACAACATTCAGCGGGGTTTTAACAACCATAAATAACGTAGGACCGGGAATTGCAGCGGTAGGACCGATTGAAAATTTTTCCGCATTTTCCGATTTTTCCAAGATTGTATTCTGCCTGGATATGTTCATCGGAAGATTGGAAATTTTCCCGTTCTTGATGCTGTTTTCCCGAAACTTATGGAGAAAGAAATTTTAGGAGGTGCTGTATGAAGCATTTGAAAGTAAAAGTAATCGGAACTGTTTTGGCGTTGATACTGGCCGGTTTGTATTATTACATTACGCTGCCGGCAATTAACGTGCATGCTTCCGGATTCTGGATGTTTTTGATTATGCTCCTTATCATCGTTGGGGCAGTTTATATCATACGTAAGCGATATAACATGTATGAAGTCAAAGAGTCCAAAACAGTGAAGGCGCTTGGAGTTGTTTTGCTTGTTATTGTGGCTGTGTATCTGATTGGTTCACTGCTTTCGTCACCGATTGTAAATGCCAAGAAGTATCAGAAACTGTTGCAGGTGGAAAACGGAGAATTTACCAAAGACATTGAGGAATTATCTTACGATCAGATTCCGCTTCTGGATAGAGATTCGGCAACCCTTCTCGGCAACCGGAAGATGGGAAGTATGATTGATATGGCTTCTCAATTTGAAGTGGATGAGATTTACAGTCAGATTAATTATCAGGATAAACCGGTACGGGTATCACCGCTTCGTTATGCAAGCCCGGTTAAGTGGCTGACAAACCATAAGGATGGAATTCCGGCGTACGTGATGATCGATATGGCAACGCAGACCACAGAACTCGTGAAGTTAGAGGATGGGATTAAGTATTCTACTTCAGAGTATTTCAATCATAATATATACAGACATCTGCGTTTTTGCTATCCGACCTATATTTTTAATGAACTGAGTTTTGAGATTGATGAGGAAGGTATTCCATACTGGGTGTGCCCGGTAAAGAAATTTAACATCGGTCTGTTCGGTGGAGAAACGATAGGAAGGGTCGTGCTCTGCAATGCCATTACCGGTGAAACGGTGGACTATGCGATTGAAGATGTACCGACCTGGATTGACCGTGCATTTTCAGCAGATCTGCTTGTCAGCCTGTTTGACTATTATGGGACGTTAAAGCATGGATTTATTAACAGCGTGTTGGGACAGAAAGACTGTCTGGTTACAACGGACGGATACAATTATCTTGCCATCGATGATGATGTATGGGTGTATACCGGAGTGACTTCTGTCAGTGGTGATGAATCCAACGTGGGGTTTGTTTTGATTAATCAAAGAACCATGGAAACAAAGTTCTATGAAATTGAAGGCGCTACGGAATATTCAGCAATGGAATCGGCGGAAGGACAAGTGCAAAACCTTGCTTATCAGGCTACATTTCCACTGCTGTTGAATATTGGTGGAGAACCAACGTATTTCATTGCATTGAAGGATAATGCCGGACTTGTGAAAAAGTATGCCATGGTCAATGTGCAGAAGTATCAGGTGGTAGGCATTGGAGATACGGTTGGTGAATGTGAAAAAGCGTATCAGGAACTGCTTCTGAAAGAAGGCTTGCATGTGGAGGAAGACATGCGGGAAACCGGAACAATAACAGGAAAGATAACCAGACTGGTACAGGGTGTCGTAAACGGGAACTCTCACTATTATCTGATGGTGGAAGGCTCAGAGGATATTTTTGATGTGACGGTAACGGAATTTATTGAAGTTATCAAATACGAAGTGGGACAGGAGATTTCGCTGGAATACAAGAGTGGCGAGCAGGTGAATACAGTAACAAAAATTGGGTCGGAACAATAAGTTCCGACCCTGTCTCTATCATGATTAATTTAAAAAATTACATTTTTCAGCGTCAACATTTACCAATTCATCTTTGCTTGCACTTAAACTTACATAGAATTCAACATTGTGTGCTTTTGCGATGCTGTTAAGTGTGTCAATGAAACTTGGAATCGCATCGAGAGAAACACCTTGTTGTTTTAAAATACCGTCAATGAAGATTACCTGGATATCGCTGTTCGCACTCAGCATACCATAAATAAATCCGGTATATTCACTAATGCCACAGATAGAAGGATAATCAGCCATTACGATTGCTCTGATATCGAAGGATAAACTATATGTATCATTGTGGCTGTTCTTGATGAATACTACGTTTCCGTCACATTCCTTTGCTTTTTTGTTTGCGGCCTCAATCATAATCTGAGTTTTGCCACTACCTTTTTGCCCTGTTAATAAATTTATCATGGGAATCACTCCTTTGCTATGTATTACAGCCATTATACTACATAATTTATATAAGGGCAATAAATAAAACTGAAAATTTGGTGAAAGTGTGGTAAAATGAAATTGAAATGTTTTAACAGGAAAGAGGTATTACAACATGACAAGATTAGAACAGCAGATGAACTTTATTCTGGAAATTGATAAGGTAAAAAATGTATTTCGGCAAACATATTTATCAGACAGAAACCGAAAGGAAAATGATGCAGAGCATTCCTGGCATATCGCAATTATGGCAATACTGCTTCAGGAATATACGAAGGAGCCGGTTGATGTCCTGCGAGTGATGACCATGGTCCTGCTCCATGATTTGGTGGAAATCGATGCCGGGGATACATACGCTTATGATGCGACCGGCAATGCTACAAAACGGGAGCGGGAAGTGAAAGCGGCGGAACGAATCTTTGGATTGTTGCCGGAAGACCAGGGAGTGTATTTTCGAAAATTGTGGGATGAGTTTGAAGAATACAGGACGGCAGATGCACAGTATGCACATTTGCTTGATAACCTGCAGCCACTTTTGCTGAATGATGCGTCCGGAGGGGCAAGCTGGGAAGAACATATTGTAAAGAAATCTCAGATTTATAAGCGAAATGAACGTCTTCCGGAAATCTCGGATGTTATCTGGGAACACATGAAATCTGTGATTGAACGGAACGTCGAGAAAGGAAAAGTTCTGGACGAGTAAAAAAATGTGCTTACATTCAACGGCTGAAATGTGGTATAATTTGCCTATGTAATTTAGGAAAGATGGTGGAAGAATGTTTCGAGTAAATGATACCGTTATGTATGGAACACAGGGGATTTGCAAGATTGTGGACATTACAGAAAAAGATTTTATGGGGACAAAAAAAGAATATTATGTTCTGAAACCGATGAGTGATTCGTCTGCAACGCTGTTTGCACCGACAAATAACGATAAAATTGTGGGGAAGATGCGACGGATTCTTACGGAAAAAGAGATTTATCAGTTGATTGCATCTATGCCAAATGAAGAAACGGAATGGATTGACAATGAAAATCTTCGAAAGGAGCAGTATAAGAAAGTGATTGCAGGCGGAAATCACACGGAATTGATTCGTATGATCAAGTCGCTGTATGTGCACAAGCAGGAAAGAGAAGCAGACGGGAAACATCTTTATATTTCAGATGAGCGGTTTTTCAAAGAAGCAGAGCGTATTTTGTATGATGAGTTTCAGTATGTTCTGAATATCAGGCGTGAAGAATTACTGCCATTG
>CAZXQK010000058.1:0-7083 GCA_964642785.1 uncultured Faecalimonas sp. | reverse complement strand
ACACTGTTTCATTTTGCATATTAACATTTATCTTAGTAAGACCATCCTCTGTTTGATATATAATGATTTCACCATAAGTATCCATACTATTATAGTCCTCCTCATTTTATTGTATCATCTTAGTTGCATCATCTTTTTTTGTCATTCTTTTTTCTTTCATCCGCCAACTTCTCTGTTTCAATCTTGTATGCCATCAACCGCAAAAGATATTGCGGAATCCTTCTGTTCCCCAATTCCCAATCCGTTACCGTCATATATGGAATTTCAAAGTATTCACAAAATTCTTTTCGGTTCATACCGGTACTTTCTCTTAATTTTTTCAATTCATCTCTTGCTTCCATAAGTCCTCCCATTTATGCAATGCATAAATCGATTATATATCTTTTATTTCACATAGTCAACCACTTGTCATAAAAAAGACAGAGCAACAAGCTTTTACGCTCAATACTCTGTCCATTCAGTTCCCAACCTTCTTAGCAACTCTTCTTTTATCTTCTCACTTGCAAATGCTGTCTGTATCGCATTTCTTGTACACTGTCTCCACTGTTCATCGGAAAGGTTCAGTTTTTCTTTCACCAGTTGTTCTTCTCTCTTCATCGTGGTTCCACTGACCGTGCGATTGTCCGTATGCACGGAAGCAAGCAATCCTTCTTCCAAAAATAATTTCAATGGATAGTTTGCAAAATCCTGCACCGCTTTCGTCTGCAGGTTGCTGGTCGGACACATTTCAATTCCGATTCCCTTTTCCCTGCACAGTTTTCTTAGTTCCGGACTTTTTTCTAAGGCAATCCCATGTCCCAGACGTTTTGCACCAAGTGAAATAGCTTCCCGCACATTTTCCACACTTCCGCACTCTCCGGAATGAATCGTAAACGGGATATCCCATGCGTTCGCCTGCCGGAACAGTTCTCGAAACAGTCTGGTCGGATATGCCGATTCATCCCCTGCCAGATCCAGTGCACACACGCCTCGTCCCACAAACGTTTTTGCCGATTTTAGCATATCCATATTCTGTGCAAGGCTGTGATGACGCATGGCACAGACGATGGCAGAAGCGTAAACTCCGCTTTCCGTTTCACCTGCTTTTAGTCCTCGCACCACACTGTCTATGACTTCCTCACAGGTCAGTCCCTTCTCAGTGGACAGCATCGGAGCAAACCGGACTTCCAGATATGCCACATCATCCTGTGCTGCCGAAAGCACCAGTTCATACGCAGCCCGCTCCAGTCCTTCTTTGGTCTGCAGGCACAATAGAGGCAAATCAAACTTTTCTAAATATTCTGCCAAACTCGTGCAATCCGGTTTTACCTGAAGGCGTTCTGTCAAAGTCTTTTCTTCTATTTCCATCCCCTGCTTTTTTAGAGAATCTGCAACAAACTGCGTAGTCAGCGAGCCATCTAAATGGCAGTGCAATTCCACATTAATGTGCGAACTGGCTTTGGTAAAGTTCTGCATAAAATCCACCTTTCACAAGCAATTCTTCGTGTTTCCCCTGTTCCACAATCTGTCCGTCTTTCATCACCAGAATCAAATCCGCTCCCTGAATCGTGGACAAACGGTGTGCCACGATAAAGGACGTTCTTCCTTCCATCATACGGTCAAATGCTTTCTGAATCTTCACTTCTGTACGGGTATCGATAGAGGATGTAGCCTCATCCAGAAACAGCATCGGTGGCAGGCAAAGCATGACACGCGCAATACAAAGCAACTGCTTTTGTCCTTGAGACAATTCTCCGCCAGACTCCCCAATCACCGTATCGTATCCATTTGGCAGACGTTTGATAAAACTGTGTGCATACGCCTGTTTTGCCGCCGAAGTGATTTCTTCCTCCGTCGCTTCCGGTTTTCCCATGGCAATATTTTCCCGTATGGTTCCTGCCCTCAGCCAGGTATCCTGCAATACCATTCCCACGTTGTGGCGTAGGAAATGACGTTCCATATCCATGGTATTTACACCATCCAGACAGATACTGCCGTTTACCGGATCATAAAAGCGCATGAGCAGATTGATAAACGTGGTTTTCCCGCATCCGGTCGGTCCCACAATCGCCACTCTCTGTCCCGGATTAATGTGAAGGTCGAAATTGGTAATCAAAGGTCTTGCCGGATCATAGGCAAATTCCAAATCGCAGATGTCCACAGCACCTTCTATCTGTTCCGGGTAAACCGGTACTTCCGGTTCCGGGGAACGTGACGGTGTCTCAATCAATTGGAAAACTCGCTCCGCACATGCCAAAGCGTTCTGCAGTTCCGTAATCACACCGGAAATCTCATTAAACGGTTTCGTATACTGATTCGCATAATTCAGGAAAATCGTCAGACTTCCTACCGATATGCCACCGGAAACAGCAATCAGGGCACCGCTTAATCCTACCCCTGCATAAACTACCGAATTCAAAAATCTGGTTGACGGATTCACCAAAGACGAAAAGAAAATCGCCCGCAGTGATGCCTTCTGCAATCTTCCGTTTATCTCGTCAAACTGTTCTAATATTTCTTTTTCATGTCCAAATGCCCGCACTAATTTAATCGAAGAAATAGTTTCATCAATCAAGCCGGTCTGCTCGCCTCTGGTAATGGTCTGCAGTTGAAACATGGAATAGGTCCGTTTCGCAATGAAATTAGCCACAACCAGGGACAACGGGGTAAGACATACTACAACCAGTGCAATCACCCAATGGATACGAACCATAAAAAGCAATGTTCCCAAAATCGTCATAATACCGGTAAATAACTGTGTGAATCCCATCAGCAGACCATCTGCAAAGGTGTCCACATCGGCAATCACACGACTCACCACATCCCCCTGCGGATGTTTATCCAAATACGACAGCGGTAAAGTCTGAATATGACCAAATGCTTCATTTCGGATATCTCTTGTAATCCGATACGTCATACGGTTATTCAGTTCGCTCATTGCCCATTGAGAAACTCCTGCAACAACCGCACAGAGAACCACAAAACCAAGATATCTTCCCATGACTGTAAAATCAACCTGACCTTCCCCTACGATATAGTCAATGGCATTTCCTACCAGAATCGGGATGGTAAGGGTCATGACCACGTAAAGCAACGCCAAGAAAAGGGACATTGCCAAACTGAGCCAATACCGTTTCAACCGTAAGAGTACTTTTTTCAAAACAGCCATCTGCTTAGTCATGAGTGTTCACCTCCTTTGGAAATTGGGAATAAAAGATTTCCTGATATACCGGACACGTCTCTAACAACTGTTCGTGTGTTCCTGTTCCTACCATCATTCCATCCTCTAATACCAAAATTCGGTCAGCATAGCGCACCGATGCCGCACGTTGTGAAACGATAAAGGTAGTCGGCGGGTTATCCATGTTCCGGATTGCCAATCGCAATTTTGCATCGGTTGCATAGTCCAAAGCCGATGCACTGTCATCTAAAATCAAGATACACGGTTTCCGGACAAGTGCCCTGGCAATTGCAATACGCTGTCTTTGCCCTCCTGAGAAGTTCACGCCCCCCTGTTCCACCGCAGCATCTAACTGACCGTATTTATTCTTTACCACTTCTTTTGCCTGTGCAACGGACAGTGCTTCCCACAGTTCTTCATCGGTAGCCGTCTTTTTTCCCCACTTTAAATTTTCGCGAATGGTTCCTTTAAACAACACACTTTTCTGTGGCACGACACCAATCATCTGGTGTAACATATCCAGATTATAATCAGCGACTGCCTTTCCGTCCAAAAGCACTTCCCCTTCCGAACATTCATAAAGTCTCGGAATGAGATTCACAAGCGTTGTTTTTCCGGAACCGGTACTGCCGATGATTCCGACAGTCTGCCCTGCAGATGCCTTGAAACTGATATGCTCCAGAGATTCCGTAGCCGCTCCTTCGTATTTCACAGACACATCCCGGAACTCAACCGTTCCTTCCGGATTCTCCGGTAACACTTCACCGTTTTCCTGATCCGGGCAAATCTCAAGTACCGCCTGAATCCGATTTCCGCAGGCTATGGATTTGGTGATGTTAATAATCAGATTTGCCATCTTGATCAATTCCACCAAAATCTGTGACATATAGTTGTATAGTGCAATGACCATGCCCTGTGTCAATAGTCCTGCTTCTACTTTTAATGCACCAACCCGAACCAGTATGACAACCGCCAGGTTTATCATGACGTAGGTAATCGGATTCATCAGATTGGAAATCCTTCCGGCTTCCAATTGTCGTTTCGTCAGATTCTCCGTATCGTCTTCAAAGGCAGTCACCTCCGATTCCTCTTTGCAAAACGCACGCAGTACACGCACTCCCGTCAGGTTCTGTCTGGTAGCCGACGCAACCCGATCCAATGCCATCTGCACCCGCTTATACATCGGTCTTGTCACAAGCATGATTCCAAAAACTACAATGCAAAGCAGCGGAATCACTCCCGCAAACACAAGTGCCGCCTGTGTGTCAATGGTAAATGCCATGATCATGGCACCAAAAACCACAAAAGGCGACCGCAAAAGCAGCCGCAAGGTAAGGTTCACACCATTCTGCACCTGATTGATATCGGAAGTCATACGTGTGATCATCGTCGATGTTCCAAGTCCGTCTGTCTGACTATAACTCAGTTCCAAAATATGCTCCAAAACAGCATGACGAAGTCTTGTAGAAACTCCGACTGCCGCCACTGCCGAAAAATATTGTGCCAGCACGGCACTTGCAAGCCCCACAATGCCAAGCAGTACCATGAGCAGACACATTTTTATAATATACTCCTGATTTTTATCGCCGATTCCTACGTCGACAATGCTTGCCACCACCAATGGCACAAACAGTTCAAAGGTAGCCTCCAATAATTTGAACAGTGGTCCAAGAATACATTGTTTCTCATAACCATGCAAATATTTTAATAATTTTTTCAAGTACATTTCCCCTCTTTCTTCTTATTCCCAGAAATTGACAGGCTCATAATCCTGCAGTTTCGCCAAAAATCCACGTTCACTCAATTCCCTCTGTATCATATCCAACGTCTGCGTATCTTCTGCCGTAATGGTATGATAATGATAGTTCGACGTCAGGTTCTTTAAATTCGTAGATTTTCCACTGGAAATGTCTTCCATGTACTTGCGCACGTCCTTTCGTGACCGGATGTTCATGACAGCACGCACAACGCCATATACTTTATGATAAACAAACACATCTTCAACCTTCGCACCAAGATCCACAAACAGATTCAATTCCTCTTCTACCTGTTCATCCGTATGGATGACCTTAAACACCCGGCTGACTTCTTTTTCTTCCTGAAGCACATATCCACGGTTCGTTGATATTACGTCAATCCCGTTGGCACGAATCAAAGCCATGTCCTGCACGATCACCTGTCGGCTGACACCCAGTTCTTTTGCAAGGTCTGTACCTGCTATCGGTTTGCCACTGCTGTTTAATATTTTTAGAATCTGTTCTCTGCGTTCTGTTCCTCTAAGCG
Organism: uncultured Faecalimonas sp.; assembly: GCA_964642785.1. Taxonomy (GTDB): domain Bacteria; phylum Bacillota; class Clostridia; order Lachnospirales; family Lachnospiraceae; genus Faecalimonas. The sequence continues at coordinate 1,640 of CAZXQK010000058.1, read as the reverse complement.
CCATTCTTACTACAACCTCTTTCTATATTGCATGGAGATTTTTCAGTGAAATATCCATAATCGGTGCGGAATGTGTCAATGCACCGCTTGATATATAGTCTACACCAAGGTCGGTCAGTTTGGCAATATTTTCTCTCGTAACATTTCCGGAAACTTCCACTTCTGCCCTTCCATCAATCCATGCAATTGCTTCTTTCAACTGTTCATGGCTCATATTGTCCAGCATGATAATATCCGCACCGGCTTCTACCGCTTCTTTTACCATGTCAAGATTCTCGACTTCTATCTCAATCTTTCTTACAAACGGTGCATACTCTTTCGTCATGGTGACGGCCTCTTTCACACCGCCTGCAGCACCGATGTGATTGTCTTTCAAAAGTACACCGTCTGAAAGATTATATCTGTGATTGTTTCCTCCGCCTGTTCTTACGGAATACTTTTCAAAAATACGATTGTTCGGTGTTGTTTTTCTCGTATCCAACAGTTTTGTCTTCGTACCTGCAAGCAGAGCTGCCACTTCATGAGTGTAGGTTGCAATCCCGCTCATTCTCTGCAGATAGTTCAATGCGGTTCTCTCTCCGCAAAGCAACACACGAATGTCCCCTTTTACCTTTCCCATAAGTTGTCCTGCTTTAACTTCCTCACCGTCTTCCACATAAAACTCCACCTGCGTCTTTTCATCTAATAATGTAAATACACGCTCAAATACCTGCAGACCGCAGATTACTCCGTCCTGCTTGCAGATTAAATCTACTTCTCCTGCCTGTGTTTTTTTCATCACACTGTTGGTTGACACATCTTCACTTGAAATATCCTCTTTTAAAGCACCTAAAATCAGTGGGTCAACATTTAATTTTAAAGTTACCGGATCAAACATCTCTATTCCCTCTCTTTTCTTGATTTTTCTATTTCTGCCCTTACGCAGTCACCATATTCTTTTTGCAGTTTCTCTGTATCTGTATATTGCTGCAAATCTGTTTCTTTTATTACCATATCATTCCGAAGCACCTTTTCCCAATGCTCTGTCATATCCTTTGCCGCACGCTTCGCAAACACCAGACTTTCCAAAAGCGAATTGCTTGCCAGACGGTTTTTTCCATGTACGCCATTGCAGGCTGTTTCCCCTACCGCATACAACTGCTCCATACTGGTCTTACTCTGATAGTCCACTTTCATACCGCCCATGAAATAGTGCTGTGCCGGAACAACCGGAATCCATTCTTTTGTTACATCATATCCCATTTCACCACAATGTTCAATGATATTAGGAAACTGTTCCCGAAGTTCCTCCTCCGGAATCGGACTTAAATCTTCCCAGACAAACTCTGTCCCATCCTTTTCCATCTGTTTTTTAATTTCTGCCGTGAGCAAATCCCTTGGAAGCAGTTCATCGACAAACCGGTTTCCGTTTTTATCGCGAAGCACAGCTCCTTCACCACGCACCGATTCCGAAATCAGGAAACTCCTTCCCTCATCTGCGTATAATGTTGTCGGATGAATCTGCACATAATGAATGTCTTTCATCTCCACTCCATGCTTTAACCCGATTGCCAGTGCATCTCCGGTCAGATGTCGAAAGTTGGTGGAATGACGATACAATCCGCCCACACCTCCGGTTGCAAGTACCGTATAATCTGCGG
>CAZXQK010000057.1:0-7084 GCA_964642785.1 uncultured Faecalimonas sp. | reverse complement strand
ATATCTTGTTTTATTTCTATTTATAACTTATAATAAAATCGTATTTAATCAGGAGGTCTTATAATATTATGGACATTAATTATGAACTGTATAAAGTATTTTATTACGTTGCTACCACGCTCAGTTTTTCAGAAGCTTCCAAACAGCTGTTTATTTCTCAATCAGCTGTCAGTCAGGCTATTAAAACATTAGAAAAAAAACTTGAACAGACTTTATTTATCCGTAGCACAAAACGGGTGCAGTTAACTCCGGAAGGTGAAATTCTGCTTCGCCATATCGAACCTGCAATTAATTTAATTCAACGTGGCGAAACACAATTAGTAGAATCTGCATCTACCGGCGGACAGATTCGTATCGGTGCAAGTGACACAATTTGCCGTTATTTCCTTGTACCATATTTGGAACGTTATCACAAAGAGTTTCCGAATACACACATCAAGGTTACCAATCAGACATCCATGAAATGCGTAGAGTTGTTGGAATCCGGTCAGGTAGACTGTATTGTGATCAACTATCCGAATTCTCATTTGGGAAATTTATATTCTATGAAGAAAATCGGTTCTTTTAAAGATGTTTTTGTTGCAAATCATATGTCTGAAGAACTCAAGGACAAGAAAGTCACCTTTCTCGAATTACTGAACTATCCGATTCTTATGTTGGAAAAGCAGACAACAACCAGTGAATTTTTGCACAACCTGTTCCAGCAGCATCAGTTGGATTTGGTTCCTGAAGTAGAATTGACAAGCAACGATTTACTTCTTGATCTTGCTAAAATCGGCTTGGGAATTGCTTTCGTTCCGGATTACTGTATTCCAAGAATTTCGAAAGAATTGTTTCTTGTACAAACAGCAGACGAACTTCCTTCCCGGGAACTTGCCATTGTCTATAATAATCGCATTCCGGTTACAAAAGCAACGCTGGAATTTTTGAAATATTTTGAATAGTCTCATAAGTTAGAAAAGTGTAGACAGCATTTTTTTGCCATCTACACTTTTCTTTTCTAGAATAATTCTCCAAATCCTGATTCCTTATCTTCACTCACATTCATATTGCTGCCATTATTACTGTCTGTGCTATTTCCTTCACTACTGCTTGTACTATTACCTGCACTTCCGCTTACGTTGTTCCCAGTGTTACCGCTATCGGTATTGTCGGTTGTTGCATCCTTCTTTGTATCTTTTGTATCTTCTGTGTCATCCGATACAAAGTCCTCAAAATCCACGCTGTCTTCTTCCTCTGCTTCATCTGAAATTTGCAAACCATCTTCCACTTTTTCTTCTTTCTTTGTATCAGCTGACTTTTTATCTTCTTTTCCCTTTCCGCCAAGCAGTACAAATGCCAATACAACAACTACGATTAATACAAGTGCTGCAATAACGCTGCCTATCAATGTTTTTTTATTCATTGTCATACCCCTTTCCTGCTTCTTTCACTTCCGCTTTTCCGTCTGTTACCGTAATCAACAGCCAACCGTTTTTCACCGGAATTTTAGCTTCCATTTTTTCTACGCCAAGGGTGTGCGGTGTCACTTCATATGCTGCACCACCATCTTTCAATGTCAGGCCAAGCATATATTCGATAATAAATCCAAGCACTCCGGAAGCCCATCCATGACAAAGCGAATGACGGAATCCCTGATAGCAAAATGCACCATAATCTCCATGAATGTCCTTTTCTCCCTCTTTTGGAAGTTCATCAATACGTCCGCTGCCTTCCAGCCAATCCATATGAAAATCCTCCCAAAATGTGGTAGCGCCACGTGACAGCATTGCACCAAAGTATTCTTTGATAATCGGAAGTATATTTTTTCCATTTGCAAGTGCATCCGCTTTCAAAATATAATAAGACATAAATGTAGAAAATCCTTCTGCACCATTTTTCTCTAAAAATTCATCTTCTCCCTCAGCAGGTCTTCCGGCTAAAATTTGGAACGCACGTGTCTGCTTAAATTCGCATGGCATATCCAAATACCCTTTTAATTTTCGAAGAAGTTCTGCACAAACATCATTTTCTTCCATCGCAAGATAACGCTTCGCCGCAACCATAATAATAGACGCTGTACCTGTCAAAGCATCATCTGTTTCGAATGTCGGCCAGTCCAAATAAAAACTCATCGCATCTTTTGGAAGACCAAAATCAATCGTTCCATCTTCCGAAATACAAGCATTAAAATGGTTTAAAATCGCATTTGCATACTCTCTGTTCTCAGAAAAATATGTCTGATTCCCTGTCAGACTGCAGTAATCACACAAATTGATGATCCACCACGCAGAATACGTCGGAATGGTATTGATCCACTCCTCCGCCGATGTTTCATTCTTCAAAAATGTAAGCGAGTTTGTAATATTCCTGTTATCCCCAAACAAATATGCAGAAGTCACGATTTCCTGATTCAGATCACCACTCCACACTAAACGGTCACGCTTAATACCATCCCAAATATAGCCATTTTGGAAATTCAATTTCAAAGTATACGCTGCTGTTTCAATAATCTTATTTAATTCAGAATCACTGGTTGTGATATATCCTTCCTTGTCAAATAACGGCAGTGTGCTGACCGCATAAATATTTCTGATCCACACCGCTTCTTCTGAAAGAAGTTCTATTCTTGCAAATCGAAAACCACTCAATCCAACCGTCAAATCTGACATATTAGAAATCATCACTTCAAAATCACGTGGCGAATGGTCATTTGTTGCATTTTTTTCACCGACTGTCGAATATGCCTCAGCAAGAGATTCGCCAAATGTAACTCTGAATTTCGCTATTCCTCCTTTAGCCGAACGTGTCACAAACCGAAGACTGCCACATAATTCTTTTCCGAAATCAAGGACCACAAAAGCTCCTTTCTTCATAAAACTTGCAAAATGTTCATTCCGGAATGAAACGCAGGCTTCTTTTCCAACCAAAAGTTCATCTGCATGTTCAACATCTTTCCATTCTTTTAAAGATTCCGGAAGCACGTTTTCTTTCACAACGCTGTAATCATCATCTTTCCAAAATTCTAACATAAAACCCTCCTGTTTAACTTATAACTAGTTTAATACAACTAACGCACATTGTCCAGCATGAATGTTTATTTTAATTTCTCAGACTTTTTATTCCTTCTATCAATATTTTTCCGTCGTCTAAGATATAATCAAATCCGCCTGCTTGATACATATTGATTACGATGATGCCAAGCGGTACTGCCAAAATCATCCACACAAATCCACCCAACTGATATCCGATATAAATAAGAAGCAGTGTCGGTAACGGTTTCAACCCCACCTCATCACCAACAAGTTTCGGCTGAATCAACTGACGAACAACTTGTGTAATCACATATATCGCAAATAAAATCAATGCCCGCACATAATTCCCCGTAAGTACCGTGTAAATACACCATGGGATAAATGCAGTTCCCGTTCCAAAAAACGGAAGAAAATCCAAAAAGCCAATCAGGATGGCAAGAACAATGGCATACTCCACCCGAAGCAGAGCAAGACCGATAAATAAAATGTTGCTCACCACAGCCATAATCTTAAACTGAGCAATGAAATATCCTCCCACAGCACTTTTAAAATGACCGGCAGCCATCTGAACTCTTGTATAAACAGATTTCGGAGTAACCTTTTTCAACCACACAAGCAATTCCTCCCTGTCCGCAACAAAAAAATATGCCGACAGAATCACCATAAAGATATTTACAATCACTGTCGGGATTTGCTTTGCAACCTCTCCCGCCCATGATACAGTCGGTTCACTTAAATCCACCGCAAGATTGTTAATGCTTTTTCCCAGGTTTTCCACGAAATTTTCTCCCGCACTTCGTATTCCTTTCGGTAAAATCCGAAAAATACCATTCAACCGTTCCGAAAGTAGTTCTAATTCCTTCCTGACTGTAGCGAACAGTGCCGGAAGACTTTCTATCCAGCCGCCCATCTCTCTAAGTAAAAGACTGATGGCCAAATATGCCAATGCTATGACCGCACCGATGACCAGTACAATCATAAGCGCAGAGCCAAGTTTTCGCTTAATCTTCAGTTTTTTATCCAACCAGCATACTACCGGATTTGCAATCCACGCAACAATCCATCCTACGACAAAAGGTGCCAGAAATCGAATCATCTCCACTCCAGCCACAATCACCAATGCAGTAGCCAATATACTGAATACCAAACTTACAATCACTTTCCAGTACGGACGAGTTTTTTCCATTTGCTACACCTCTGTTTCTTCCGCCAAATACGTTTCCATCAATTCCCAAATCTCTTCTCTTCCCTGCTTTGACTCTGCCGAAAATGGAATGACCGTTGTTCCCGGAAGCAGCCGCAAGCCTTCTTTTATCATTTTCACATGTTTCGCCACCTGACTTCTTTTCAGCTTATCCAGCTTTGTTGCAATGATAATCGGCTGATATCCCTGTGAAACAATCCAGTCATACATCATCTTATCATTTGCAGACGGATCATGTCTGATATCAATCAGCAGGAACACTGCCTTGAGCTGCTTTGACGTATTTAAATAGCGTTCAATCAATTGTCCCCACTTGATTTTCTCCTGCTCGGACACCTTCGCATATCCGTACCCCGGCAGATCCACAAGATACATCACATCATTGATGTTATAAAAATTGATAGTCTGAGTCTTCCCCGGTGTTGCGGACGTTCTCGCCAATGTCTTTCGGTTCATCAAGGCATTGACCAGCGAAGATTTTCCTACATTTGATTTTCCTGCAAATGCAATCTCCACCTTGTCTGTTTCCGGAAGTTTACTTGTAATTCCACAAACAATCTCTAATTCTACATTCTTAATCTTCATAATTTAGTCCTCACATACCATTGCATATTTCAGCACTTCCGTCATATATCTGACCGGTATAATCTCCAATCCTTTTGTTATCTCCGTTGAAATTTCTTCTATGTCACGCATATTCTTTTCCGGAATCAGGACAGTCTTCACTCCGGCGTTTTTTGCAGCCAAAAGTTTTTCCTTCAAACCGCCGATTGGAAGCACGCGCCCTCGCAACGTAATCTCACCCGTCATCGCAATATCTGCACGTACTTTTTTACACACAATAGCTGACAGCATTGCTGTTGCCATGGTAATTCCTGCAGACGGTCCGTCCTTCGGAGTTGCTCCCTCCGGAATGTGAATGTGAATATCATGTTTCTCAAAAAAATCTTCTGCAATCTGATACTCTTTTCCGACCGAACGGATATAACTGATTCCGGTTCTCGCCGATTCTTTCATAACATCTCCGAGTTGTCCTGTCAATAGAATTTCACCTTTTCCAGGCATAATATTCACTTCAATCTCCAAAGTGTCACCGCCGACACTTGTCCATGCAAGTCCACGCACAACCCCGACTTCATCAGCCTGATTGATCATATGATAATGAAATTTTTCTTTTCCTAAATATTTTTCCAGATTACGCTCCGTAACACGAACCTTTTCTTTTCCGCTTTCCAAAATTTCTCTTGCTGATTTTCTGCATATTTCACCGATGGTACGCTCTAACTGCCTGACACCTGCTTCTTTTGTATAACTTCCAATCATTTTCCAGATTGCACCTTTCGTGATCTTCAACTGCTCATCAGTCAGACCATGTTTCTGCAACTGTTTTGGAAGCAAATGCCCGGTTGCTATATGCAATTTTTCGTTCTCTGTATAACTGCTGATTTCGATGACTTCCATACGGTCGAGCAATGGTCTCGGAATGGTTTGCAAGGTATTTGCCGTTGTCACAAACATTACCTCCGACAAATCAAGCGGAACTTCCAGATAATGATCCCTGAACTTCACGTTCTGCTCACTGTCAAGCACTTCCAGCAATGCTGAAAATGTATCTCCCTTATAGTCATTGCTTACTTTATCAATTTCATCTAACAAAATCAATGCATTTTTTGCTCCGGTGGTCTTCAATGCATTTGCAATGCGTCCCGGCATGGCTCCCACATAGGTTTTGCGATGTCCGCGTATTTCTGCCTCATCCCTGACGCCACCCAAAGAAATGCGGGCATACGGTTTTCCCAATGCCTTTGATAAAGATTTTGCAATCGAAGTTTTTCCGGTTCCGGGAGGACCAACGAGACAAAGAATCGGACTTTCTCCTTTTTTTGTCAGTTTACGGACTGCCAAAAACTCTAAGATACGTTCTTTCACTTTCTCCAGTCCGTAATGTTCCTCATTCAGAATCCTGTTTGCTTCTGCAATATCCACGTTATCTTCCACCACATTGTCCCATGGCATTTCCAACATAGTCTCGATATAAGTTCGTGTAACTCCGTTTTCTGCCGAATTTTGCATTGCACTCTTGAAACGGCCGATTTCTTTCATCAGTTTTTCTTTTATCTCGTCAGGTGCATTCAGTTTTTTCGTTGCATCTTGAAATTCCTCTGCATCAGAAACCAGATTTTCTTCGCCCAGTTCTTCACGGATCACCCGCATCTGTTCCCGCAAAATAAACTCTTTCTGATGCTTGTCCATGCGTTCTTTTACCTTGTTTTGAATGGTTTCCTTCATAGACAGAACCGCCATCTCGTTTGCGATCTTAAAACTCAAAAGAACACAACGCTTGTACAAATCCACTTCTTCCAAAACTTCCTGCATAGTATGATAATCAAACGGAAGGACAGATGCTATCTTATTGACCAGCCCTTTCAACTCTTTGATATCCGTCACCTGAGCTGCCATGTCCCTCGGAATCTTCCCACTTCTCAAAGAATACTCTAAGAAGATTTCCTGCAAAGTTTTTGCCTCCGGCATTTCGCTCAGATTTTCCGGCTCCTCATCATTGCAGTCCTCCACAATTTCCACATCTGCCTGCAAAAATGGAAATTCCTCCGTAACCGCGATCAATTTCGCACGATGCACGCCTGTCACAAGAACACGATACATCTCTTTTGACATTTTTGCTATCTGTTTCACAGTAGCAATGGTACCGATTTCATACACATCTTCCTGTCTTGGCATCTCTGTATTTACTTCCTTTTGAGCAACAAGAAAAATCTTTTGCTCCTCTCCCCGCATTGCTTTTTGTACTGCCTGAACGGAGCGGCTTCTGCTCACATCAAAATGCACGATCATATCCGGAAGAATC
>CAZXQK010000056.1:0-7093 GCA_964642785.1 uncultured Faecalimonas sp. | reverse complement strand
GATAAGGATGTTCCGAAAGTGAAGTATAAAGAAGCAGATACGGATAAAGAAGTAAGAGCCGAGAAAAAGGACGGGGGATACGAGATAAAGATTACAAAAGATGGAACAGAGCTGTTTCTTTTTTATAAGCGAAAGACATATCCGTATCAGGTGCATTATTATGAATATAATACCACGAAGAGTGTGGCGGACTCTAAGACAGCATGTGCACCATATGGACGTAGTGTTGCGGAAGATGCGATAAATATTTCGGGAAAGACCTGCGTGTCGGAACGGACACAGACCATTACGATACGGGATGATGAGGATGGAACAAAGAATCTGAATGTCATTATCTTTTATTACGCACCGATTCAATATGTTGTAGAGTATAAAGCCGTGCCGGAAGAAGGCGGACAGCTGTCAAAGACCATTGAGGTAGAGGCGGGAAAGCAATTTGAAGGTTCTGTTCCGACGCCGGGAGAGTATTATCGATTTGTCGGCTGGTATCAGGATGAAGCATGTACTCAGCCTGTGACTAGTACACTGGTGGGGACTGATAATAAGCTGGATCCAAATCAGGCAGAGTTAAGTGACACAAAATCCAATATCTTTTATGCAAAGTTTGAACGCCGACTTGGTGAGTTTACGATACAGCGGGAAGGATGTCAGGATCAGACGCAGGTGTTCGTTTATGAGGTCAAAAATGTGGATACGGGTGAGACTATCTGCGTTACCGTGACAGGAAATGGAAGTACCACCATAAAGGATCTTCCATTTGGAAGATATACAGTTACCCAGCAGAATGACTGGTCCTGGAGGTATGAGGATGGGGTTCAGACATTTACCCACACTCCTGCGGATGGCAGTGGCACAACCTGTTCGTTTCAGAAACCGGAAAAAAATCAATCATGGCTGAACGGAAACAGTAAGGTGAAGAAGAATCAAAGGAGGAGGTCAGAATGAGAAAACGTAAGATATGGACGGTTCTCCTGTTTTTACAACTTGGAATCATTCTGACACTTTGTGGTGGTGTAGTTGCCTATATGTTTCAAATGGCGGAAAGCAAGGAAAGAGAACTGATACCTGCAGAGGTTTCCTGTGAAGTCGTAGAAACATTTAACGGTGAGAGCAAATCAAGCATTCAGGTCAAGAATACCGGTAACATACCGGTGTATATCCGCCTGCGTCTTGTATCCTACTGGACGGAAGCAGATGATACATCATCCGGTCAGATTGTTTCAGAATCATCCGAATTTCCGGAAGTGAAGCTTGGACAAGATTGGATGGAAGGAGAAAATCATACCTATTACTATAAGAAACCGGTTTCGCCGGATACACTGACAGAAAATATGTTGAAAGAACCAATCGTATTACAGGACAAAGACGGATATCAGCAGGTATTGGAAGTCTTTGCAGAGGCAATACAAAGTGAACCGGCGGATGCGGTTAGTGAGAGTTGGAAAATCAACCTAAATCCATAATGATATAAGGAGCTTCAGAAATGGCATAAGCATGCCGGTTCTGAGGCTTTTTATATGTTCCTTTTTCGTTGTTTTTATGTTATGATTTGTAAGTAAAGATTAGCTGGAGTGAGAGAAAATAATGTCTGAGAGAAAATGTGACCATAAAACAAAGGAACGTCCTCAATATAGTATCCTGCAGAATATACTGTATATGCTGCAGGCTGCATATAGCATCAGAAAAAGCGTGATCCTGCTGTGCATACTGTCAGCGTTGCTGACGGTGGGAAGTTCACTGGCGGAACTATTGACAGTTCCGGAAATTTTAAGGAGAGTGGAAGAAAGTGCGACAGTCCCGGAGCTTCTTTTGACAATTCTTTTTTTTGTGTGTATTCTGATAATTCTTCACGGTCTGCAGGCTTATGTGCGTGGGAATACTGTGTTTGGACAAACGGAAGTCCGCATGGGTATTATGTACAGAGTGATAAAAAAGGCAGCAGAAACATCCTATCCGAATATGAAAAATCCTCAATATGATGCTATGTTGACACAATCAGGAACAGCATTTACAGATAATAATGCGGCAGCACAGACGATTTGGAATACACTGAGTACATTTATGAGCAATCTGCTTGGATTTATCATATATATGCTTCTTTTGTCGACCATTCGTCTGTGGGTTGTGGCTCTCATTTTTGTTACTGCTGTTACGGAATATTTTTTTCATAATTATTTGAACGAATGGCATTTTCGACATCGTAAAGAGGGTGCTGTCTGTCAGCATCGCCTGATTTATTCCAGCAGGGTATCTGTGGAATCCGTGTATGGACAGGACATTCGTGTGTTTGGTATGCAACAATGGATAAGTGATGTGTATGATCGGGCTTTATTTGCCTATGAGACGTTTATCATGCGCGGACAGAAAATGTATTTTCTTGGGAATGTGGCAGATGTTATTCTACTGTTACTTCGAAATGGAGCGGCTTATTTGGTGTTTATCAGGCTGGTACTTGCCGGGGACATCAGCACATCAGAATTTCTGCTTTATTTTTCTGCCACAACGGGATTGGCAAACTGGGTATCGGGTCTGCTACAGGGAATAAGCAGTCTGAAACAGGAAAGTATAGCACTGAATCATATGCGGGAGTGGATGGATATCCCGGAACCGTTTCGTTTTGATGATGGAGCAACACTTGATTTTGCAAAGAACGAGAAAATAGAGATTGAGCTTCGGCATGTTTCTTTTCGTTATCCAAATGCAGACAAAGATGCATTATCCGACATCAGTCTGACACTTCATCCGGGTGAAAGGCTGGCATTAGTCGGACTGAATGGAGCAGGAAAGACAACCCTTATCTATTTGCTGTGTGGTCTGTATGATCCTACAGAAGGAACAGTTCTTGTAAACGGAAAGGATATTCGATTATACAATCGGAGAGAGTATTATCGATTATTTACGGCGGTTTTTCAACAGTTTGACCTGTATCCGACTACGATTGCGGACAATGTATCGCAGGAGCCGGAATGCGATGAAGAACGTGTGACGGATTGTCTGAAAAGAGCAGATTTGTGGGACAAGGTGAAGAAATACCCGGATGGAATTTACTGTCATATTGGCAAACAAATCTATGATGACGGTATTCAACTGTCGGGTGGTGAAACTCAAAAACTGATACTGGCGAGAGCATTATATAAGGACAGTCCGATTCTGATACTGGATGAACCGTCTGCGGCATTGGATCCGCTGGCGGAAGAAATGATGTATCAGAAATATCATTCAGTAACGGCAGAAAAATCTTCCATATACATTTCCCATCGGCTTGCATCGACACGGTTTTGTGACCGTATCATTTTGCTTGCAGATGGGAAAATTGTAGAAGAAGGAACGCATGAAGAACTTTTGACATATGGCGGGGATTATGCAGATATGTTTCGGACGCAAAGCAAATATTATAAGGAGGACGTCTTGAAATGATGAAGCTAAGAGAATCCGTATATTACCACAAACGGGGAATAAAGATTTTGCATGATCGGGTGCCGTTTCTTCTGCTGTCAACTGTCTTTTATACAATGGTCAGCAGCCTGTTTCCGTATGTCGGTATATGGATGTCGGCAAGGATCATTGATGAACTTGCAGGGGACAAAAGGTCGAATGTGATTATATCACTCGTGATATGGACACTTGTCCTTACAGGGGTTCTGACCCTGACCATGTGGGCACTGCATCATCTTATGATGGCAAAGAGAGCTCCACTTGTTTCACATGTTTACAGGGTTTATGCTGAAAAAATGCTGCATATGGACTATGCGGTCATGGAAGCACCAAGGACAAAAGAATTACTGGCAACCATCATTCAGAATGACCAGTATACCGGATATGGACTTTTGCGGATATGCTACATTGTTGAGGATGGAATGAAGGCTTGCCTGGGTGTGATTGGTGGTATGGCATTGACTGTCGGTCTGTTCGCAAAAAAGGTACCGGATGAAGCCGGTGCATTAGCGTGGTTAAATCACCCGGTTACAACTGTATCAGCAATCATACTTTTATGTAGCCTTTCCTATTGTGCTTCAAAATGCATTCAGAGGGCAAACTCTTACTGGATCAAGGCAGATAAAGACATGAGTGTCGGTAATCGAATCTATGATGTGTTTGGATTTTGGACAGTGAGAGATTCCAGACAGGAGGAAATACGCATCTATGAACAACAGAAGATGTGTGAGTATTACAATGAAAGAAACCGCAATTTTATGCCGGGATCTACAATTGCGGGATATGCTTCAGGAAGGATGGGGTTCTTTATGAGTACAGCATCTGTTGTTCGTGTGGTTTTTACAGGTTGTATTTATGTGTTTGTCTGTTTGAAAGCACTTGCAGGAGCATTTAAGGTTGGTGCTGTTACTCAGTATATTTCGGCAGTTACGGCACTGGGTGATGGCTTTGTAAAGGTATTGGAGATTCCGTCTATGCTTCAGGTGAATGCGGAATATTTAAAAACGGTATTTTCTTTTTTGGATATTCCTAACATTATGAAACTGTCGGGAAAAGAACCGGTAAGGAATAGCGAAGATTATGAAATTGAATTTCGTAATGTTTCATTTTGTTATCCGGGATGTGATATAGAGGTTCTTTCTGAAATTCACTTCACACTCAGACAGGGGGAACGGATAGCGCTGGTAGGATTAAACGGTTCAGGAAAGTCTACCTTTATTAAACTTTTGATTCGGTTATATGATCCAACGTCCGGGGCAATATTTTATAATGGAAAAGATATCAGGGAACTTTGCTATGAGGAATATATGAAACTTTTTTCTGTGGTTTTTCAGAATTTTCAGTTGTTTGCTTTTCCACTTGGTGAGAATGTGGCAGCGAGCGAGAAGTATGACAGAGATAAGGTACTGGATTGCCTTTATAAGACGGGCATGGAAGAGAGAGTAAAAACGCTGTCAAAAGGCTTGGAAACTTACTGCTACCATTCCATGGAAGATCAGGGAGTCGATCTGTCTGGAGGAGAACGTCAGAAAACAGCCATTGCGAGGGCACTGTATAAGGATTCGCCAATTGTGATCATGGATGAGCCGACAGCGGCACTGGATCCGATCGCAGAATCACAGATTTATACAAATTTCAATCAAATGGTCAAGGGAAGAACGTCTGTATATATTAGTCACAGACTTTCTTCATGCAGATTTTGCGAAAAAATTGTTGTGTTTGAAAATGGAAGGATCGTGGAAACGGGAAAACACGAGGAATTGCTGGAGAAAGACGGATTCTACGCAACACTTTGGAACGCTCAGGCTCAGTATTATACTTGATCTGCCATTGCCTTTTTTAGAAAAAGTTTAGATGTCATACTGTATGGGACATGCTATAATGGTATCAGTTTAAAACAAGGAAGTGCATTATGAAATTAAAAACACGCTTAGTTATCAGTTTTATAACGGTTATGATTCTTCCTGTCATATTATCGGTTACTGTTATCCTGGGATTTGCAAACATCCAACTACGCTCGATTGAAAAGAACTATGGGATACATGATGTGGATTACAAAGTGTTTACCAATCCGATCAATACGTTAAATGAAGTGACAAAGCAGACATTCCATCAATTAACGGTTACGACAGAGCAGAAACCGGCAAAAATGGAAAACCGGCAATATCTGAAACAAATTGACAAGGAACTGAATGCCATTAATTCATACCTCATTGTGAGAAAGGAGGAGGAAGTGATCTATGCGGGAGAGAGTCTGGCAGAGCAGGTCTTAGAGAAACTTCCGGAGTATGGTTCGGATGACTCTTCTTCTGGAAATGGTACATATTATGGTGGAGAATTGCAGATTCTTGTAAAGCAGATAGATTTCGTATACAAGGATGGTGCAAAGGGCAGTGCGTTTATTGTGACAGATGTGAATGATGCCATTCCTGAGGTGCGCAGTTTTGCGGCGGATATGTTGTGGATGGTTCTGGTGATCCTTGCATTAACGGCAGGTATGCTGATCCTTTGGATCTACAGGGGGGTGGCGATTCCTTTAGGACGGATGAAGATTGCCACACAGAATATCAAGGACGGTAATCTTGATTTTGAGCTTGAGGTGGAGACGGAAGATGAAATAGGACAGCTCTGCCGGGATTTTGAGGAAATGCGCTTAAGGCTTAAGGAGAGCACGTCGGAAAAGATCGAGAATGACAGAAAAAGCAAGGAGCTTATCAGTAATATATCTCATGACTTAAAAACGCCGATAACGGCGATTAAGGGCTATGTGGAAGGAATTATGGACGGAGTGGCAGATACACCGGAGAAAATGGAACGGTATATCCGCACGATTTATAACAAGGCGAATGATATGGATATGCTTATTAATGAACTGACCCTGTATTCGAAAATCGATTCCAACCGTGTTCCGTATAATTTCAGCCCGATTTTAGTGAACGGTTATTTCGATGACTGTGCCATGGATTTAAATATGGATCTGGAAGCACGCAACATCAAATTTGACTATTTGAATTATGTGCATGCAGATGTGAAGATCATTGCAGATGCAGAGCAGTTAAAACGTGTGGTTAACAATATTGTGTCCAATTCCATCAAGTATATGGACAAGCAACAGAAAACCATTCATCTGAGAGTGAAAGATGTCGGGGACTTTGTACAGGTTGAAATTGAGGATAATGGGAAAGGAATTGGGGCAAAAGAACTGCCACATATTTTTGAGCGGTTCTATCGGACGGATGCTTCACGAAATTCGGCAACCGGAGGAAGCGGAATTGGTCTTTCCATTGTGAAAAAGATTATTGAGGAACATGGTGGAAAGATTTGGGCGACCAGTAAAGAAGGAACAGGAACGATTATGTATTTTGTAATAAGAAAATATCAGGAGGTACCGGCAAATGAGTAAAATTTTAATCGTAGAAGATGAAAGTGCAATTGCAGAATTGGAGAAAGATTATTTGGAATTAAGCGGCTTCGACGTGGAGGTTGCAAATGACGGAGAGGTGGGTCTGCAAAAAAGTCTGACAGAAGACTATGACCTCATCATTTTGGATTTGATGCTTCCGGGCGTGGACGGATTCGAAATCTGCCGTCAGGTACGTGTGGAGAAGAATACACCGATCATCATGGTATCAGCGAAGAAAGATGATATCGATAAGAT
>CAZXQK010000055.1:0-7125 GCA_964642785.1 uncultured Faecalimonas sp. | reverse complement strand
CCGGTCCGGAACAGGAATTTACCTATGACACAGAAGAAACGCTGAGAAACAACACCTTTAAAAGAACCGGCTATCAGTTAAAGGAAGGAGCAGAGTGGAATACGAAAGCAGATGGAAGCGGCCAGTCTTACAGCTCCGGTCAGACGGTGCAGAATCTTGTCAGTGAGCAGAACGGTGTTTTGACCTTATATGCCATGTGGGAACCGTGTGAATATCAGATTACGCTGTTTAAAGATGGGGGAACAGATGGTGAGGATGATTTTTATGAGTTATATGACAGATACTTCTTTATACAACAGGCGAAAGAGCAGAAGATAGAATCCCTGTTGCTGCCGTTTAAGACAGGATATCTGTTCGACGGTTATTATCGCGGGTACAAAGGATTGGGGGAACGGATCATCCATCCGGATGGAAGGATACTGGTAAACAGCAATTACTTTTTCCAGAATGAGGTGCTGTTTGCCAACTGGATTGCCAAGGAGTATACGGTAACCTTTGAGAAACAGGGAGGCATGGAAGGAATCGGTACGGACACTGCAAAGGTGCGTTATGAGGAAACCTATCCTTTTGCTACGGCTCCGGTCAGACAGGGCTATTCCTTTGGCGGCTATTTTGAGGAGAAAAACGGAAAGGGAGAGCAGGTCTATACAGAGAATATGGCACCCCTTGGAAAGCATACCAAGGACGGGGACATTACGCTGTATGCGCATTGGACAGATGATGTGCTTCCGAAGACGTCTTTGTCTGTAAGTACCTCTTATTGGACGAACCGGGCTGGCGGAGTGGAAGTTGTGGCAAACGCTTATGATTTTGGTTCGGGACTGGACTATGCGGAACTATATTGTGATGGAATTCTGATCGACTCCAAAAGCAGTCTGAACGGTGCAAAAGAGACCTCGTTTGAACTCACCCACAAGGAAGAGGGTGCGTTCAGATACAGTATTCTGGCGTATGACTTTGCTGGAAACTGCTCGGAAGCGTATGCATATGTTCAGTATGACATTACCAAACCAAGAAGTGAAGGAAGCACTCCTTCCGGTTATCTGTATACCCTGAAGAATACGGAACGGACGGAGGAGAATCTGCGAGACTTTGGCATCAGTATCTTTGCTACGGATCAAGTGTATGATTAAGGAGGTTTTTATGAGCGGAAAAGAGAAGTTATGGAGGATTTTGAAACGGGTTTTTATCCTGTTCATCTTTGCAATCCCGGTGTTTTATTATGGCGGAACTGTTCGTGAGGCAGAGGCATATTGTTCGGGAAATAAGTGCAGTGGCTGTAATGGAAACGGTTACTATACGACTACGACCACTTATTCCGGTGGGAAAATGATTACCAGGTTTGGATGTAACAAATGTGGCGGCAGTGGAAATAAAATTTATTATTATAATTCCAGCGGTAAATTAACATCCACAAGCGGTTCTTACACGGCAGGTTCGGGAGGCAGTCATAAATGGTCAAGTGGAACAAACGGAAACAATTACCGATGCAAAGAGCCCACCTGCACCACGAACGGATGCTGGCATTATAAGTGTACCTATTGTGGAACATTAGGGGCTACACATCATGAAACCATAGCAGCACTGGGACACAATTATGTGAACGCAGGAAATGTTGTCCAATATACTTCCTGTACAAATAACGGATACAGACAGTATGCCTGCAGCCGATGCGGCGGGCAGGACGGGCAGTGGCATCTGTATGAATATGCCTGGGGACACAGTTATGGTGATTGGTATGCAGGAACTGACGGGTATTATCACAGGGACTGCATTAGAGGCTGTGGAACTTCCGAAAAAGGGGAAGGCGTGCAGTATACCATATCATTTGACGGAAATGGTTCGGACAGTGGAAAGATGTCCGGCATGTCTGCAACCTATGGCATCAGTATTATGCTGAATACAAATGTATATACGAGGAAAGGATACTCCTTTGCAGGCTGGTCGAAAACACCGGATGGTTCAGCGGTATATTCGGACAGGCAGAGTGTTTCCAATTTAACCACAGTATCCGGTGCCACAGTCACGCTTTATGCGGTATGGTCTCCGGATACATATACGGTCACATTAGATGCTAATGGTGGCATTCTTGAGAAAAAGGAGATAAAGGTATTCTATGATTCGGTATATGGAGAGGAGTTGTGCAGTCCGGAAAGAGAAGGCTTTACGTTTCAGGGATGGTATTATGGAGATAAGAAAGTAACCGGTGACACGACTGCAAATTTGGCGGCAGAGAATCATACACTGGTTGCTCATTGGAAACGAAATACGTACGAGGTACACTACCATGCGAACGGAGGCACATTTGAAGATGGCAGCAATGAGAAAGTCCTCCGTGTATTATATGAAAGTGAGATTGATTTAAGTCTCACGCCTGCGAAAGCCGGAAGGATCTTTTTAGGATGGTCAGAAAGTTCGGATGATACGGTCTGTATCATGAATCAGACAATGCCGGCTGCGGATGTGGATTTGTATGCCGTTTTTTCCCTGCGGGTGTCAGATATTCGGGAAGCGACCCTTGTGTCCTGGAGCAGAACGGATAGTTCGACGGTCAATGTCATTCCCATGACCATGACGAAACAGGAGAATAACGGTTATTATTATGCCATTGAGCATGCGGATACCTTACAGGGACTTTCCTACAATGACCTGAATGATGTTGCACTCTATATTCTGTTATATGATCATGCGGGCAACCGCACGGACATTCCGATACAGTTGGGAGATGTAAGCGTTCCGGAGCAGGAGAAACCGCCGATACCGGACAAGTATCTGCAGACGATCATTCATTATGTATGGAATCCGGAAACGAAATCCTGGGTGTATCATGCAACGACAGATGAGCTGGTGGATGCCGGGACTTTGTATCAGCCGAAGTTCTTAACTGAGGAGGATGAAAACTACCCGACCGGATACAGACCGGATACGATTGACGGCGAATACGTGGTGGATTCTGAGAAAACGTCTAAAGCATGTTATCAGCCGATAGCTTATCAATTGTATTTTGAACCGAATGGTGGAAGCTGTGACACCAAATCAAAAGAGGTGTATAAAGATTATTACATTGGGGAACTTCCGGTGGCAGAACGAGCCGGATATGATTTCTTAGGCTGGTATACCAAGGCAGACGGAGGAGAGAAAATAGCAGACAGTGACAAGTATTCGTACGATTCCGATATTACCGTCTATGCACACTGGGATATCCATAAGCATGACATTACGTTTGATTACATTACGAATGGCGGTTCCGGTGTGGAAAAGGAATATTGGAAAGAGATAGAATATGGTACAGAAGTTGCACCTGCCAATCAGGCATGGAAAGACGATGGCTGGAGTTTTGTTGGCTGGAGCATGGATCCGTCTTCTAAAGAGGGCATTACGGGCTTTGTGATGCCGGATCAGGATGTTGTCCTGTATGCGATCTATTCGAAAGAAGTCGGTATCACCTTTGTGGACTACCGGAATGAGGAAGTGATTTCGAGAGAGGAATCCGGTCAAATCTATAACAACGAAACGTATCTTGAAATCATGACGCCGGAGCAGAATACGAAAGATGGCTGGACGTGCCTTGGATGGGCTGAGGCAGGTGAAATGAAAGCCTGTTATTCTTCACAGGTTCTTCTGCAGGTATGTGACCGGATGACAATTTACGGGTGTTATGAAAAAGACGTGACCGTTTCCTTTGATACCAATGGCTCTATGGAACGGATTGAGGACATCCGGAAAAAGAGAACCTTCGTCTCTTCCGGAGAGGAAAAAGTACCGACCTTCACGGTTCCGAATGGACCGGGCATGGAGGAACATTCCTTTGTCACATGGAAGGATCAGGCTGGAGATCAGTACACTCCGGGAGAAACCCGAAAAATATTGGATGATATCATACTGACTGCCGCCTGGGACAAGTTTCCGGAAATTGAGGCTTACGACCGGTATTTCAGTCTTTCGTTCGCACAGAGCGGAGGGATTACAAAAGAGGTGCTGTTTGAAAAAGTAACCGCCTCTGATCAGGAAGACGGTATTCTTGAAAATGGAACGGATGTAACCATACCGGGGTATCAGACAACAGATTTCACTTCATTTACGGATGATGGCAGTGTCAGTGTTACGTATGCTGCCACAGACAGTTACGGCAACAGAGTAACCGCCATGGTGACTGTTCACATTGTAGATACTGCGGATACGGAACCGTTTTATCAGATGTATATCCGGTTCATTGATAAAAAGTATTACATGGATGCAGAAGGGAATTATGTTCCGGCATCTTCCGGTGGATTGGAACCGACATCCAAATGGATCACGGATGCATCGTATGCCGGTACATTGACCAATGTTCTGTCTTATACAAAAGAACATACTGAGAAAACATTCTTTCATCTTTATGGAAAAGAGATAGAACTTCCAAACCCTGCATCCGGAGAATGGTCACATGTGAAGTCTTGCTGGGTATTATCAAAATCCGTGATCAATGAAATGCAGGAGTTTGTTCAAACAAACGGTTATGGAAAGTTTAAAAATCAAAATGCAATCACAGATTTTTACACAAAATTTGGAGCGTATCGCGGGGAATAAAGAGGTAGCCTAAAGGAACCTAGATAATAAAAGTCACATGTGGTAAAGTAAAATCAGATAAAAAGGCATCGGGGAACCGGTGCTTTTTTCGTACCGGAATCCGGTACGGGAAAGGAAGAACTATGATACGGGATGGTCCGGATACCCTCTTGATTTTATGGATGCGGTCAAGATAACAGAAAAATATGAAAATGGAGGATAGAGATGAGAAGTAAAAAGAGAAATAACGGAATATTTATTTTATTTGTAATCATTGCGGTAGTCATAGCGGCAGTTGTGATGTGTCTTCTTCCGGAGGCAGTTCATGAGTGGAAACAATTGATTTTCTTTGGAACGGTCATTGTGATCACGGCTGTGCAGATTGCCGTTTATAAAAGAAAAAAACATTAGAAGTGAGGAAAGAGATTATGAAGCAGAGTATGAAAAACAACAGAAACGTATGGAAAAAATTAGCAGGTACGGCAGGTATGGCGGTTTTGGGTGCCGTTCTGATTTCACAGCCGGCATTGGCTTCGGAAGCAGCTTCCGGAGGGGCTGCAATTGTAACGGATGGGTTAAATTCACTCATTGATATCATTAAGGCGTTCGTATCGTCAGTCGGAACCATGGTGGTACTTTGGGGACTGTTTGAATGGGGAAATTCTATGCAGGGACATGACGGCATGATGCAGGCTGCGGCATTTAAACGGATAGGCGGTGGTCTGATCATGACATTGGGACCACAGCTGCTCAGTATATTTGTGTAGATCGATAACAGGAGGACAGAAAGATGAAAGATTGGATTCTTTCCTTACTTATGGGTCCATGGTACGCTACCGGGAATGGCATATGGAACATCATTATGGTGATCACCGGTGGTGTGATGACAACAACGCCTCAAGGATTTTCGAAAGAAGCATGGAATTATGTTTCTGATACCTTATATCCATGGTCGCTCGGTATTGGAGTGGCACTGCTTAATATTTTCTTTCTGATCGGTTTCTTTCGGGAAGCAAGTAACCTGAAAGAAAATATTACGTGGGAACTTCTGTGCATGTACGTGATTAAAATGGTGCTTGCGAACGGACTTATGAGGAGCGGCATGAAAATCATACAGGATTTCTTTATCATGGCATCGAAACTGACAGGACAGATTTATATGGCAGACATTCCGCCTTTCGCTACGGAAGATCTTGATTTGGGAGCATATTTCTTTTTCTTCTTCTTTGGTCTTATCTATATTTTGGTAGCCGTGATATGTGGTTTTCTGATTTTATTTACCGTTTACGGACGATATTTGAAATTATATGTACTCACTGCCATGGCACCGATTGCATTGTCAACCATGGCAGGCGGAAGAGGAATGGAACAGAGTGCATATGCATGGATGAAAAGTTTTCTGACCGGGGTGTTTGAAATTGTGGTGATAGCCATGATCATGACCATTTCCGGAAAAATGATATCGTCGTTGGATTTCGGTTCTGCAGGAAGTGGTGTGTTGTCGTTTGGCGATGGTTTTTTGCAGGTGCTGCAAAACCTTTTTAACATGGTGATCATGACGGGTGCCGTAAAAGGTGCAGATTCGTTATTGCGAAGAACGTTCGCATTATAAAGGAGTGTAAAAGGATGAAATTAGTAATCAATAAGGATTTTACAAAAGAATATAAAAATGATGCATGGAGAGGGTTCACGATTACGGAACTGTTATCGATTCTGTGCGGACTTGCAATCATGGTTATCAGTATGTATGGCTTGAATCAATGGACCGGTATTCCACTTGCAACCTGTGTCTATGCATCGGTGCCGGTTGCAGCACCGGTGGTTGCGGTCGGCTTTTTCAAATATCAGGAGATGAATGGTTTGAGAGCACTGATGGAAATCTGGTACAGCAAAAAGACAGCCAGACTCACATGCGAAATCGGAGAATATCCGGGAGGGAAAGTTTTTCGTATGCAGAGCAGCTTAAAATCCGGGATTTCGGAGAAAGAATGGAAAAAGCGGAAGAAACTTTACAAAAAACGCAGGAGGAATCATAAGACATGGGATTATTAGGAGGAAATTTTCAGGCGGCAAAGAAAAAAACAAGAGCTTATAAGGATTGTCCAAAGAACGTGCGGGAGATGTTGAATATTTCCAATATTTATGAAAATGGGATTTTTTGTCTGGAACCCGGAGCAGATATCGCACTTTACGATGTGTGTTATGCCTTTGAAGATATTAACTATATTAACCAGGATAAGCCGGAGAAGATTCAGATTCTGAATCAACTTATGGAATGGTTTAAATCCATGAATGTAAACTATAAGATCACCACAGCCAATGAATACCGGAACATGGAAGCCTTTTTAAAGGAAATCGGAGCCGAGAAAAATCGTGAGGAGTATCCGGAAATTGCAGAAGGGACGAGGCAGTGGAAGAAAGAACTGGTGGGTGCGGGAATGCCGAACGTGCAGAAAGTTATGTATCTTACGCTGACGTGTATGGCAGGCACTTATGAGGAGGCTGTGACTGCATTTCAGATTATGGACGTGCAGATCCAGCTGGTGTTCCAGCATTTAAAAAGCCGGATTTACCAAT
>CAZXQK010000054.1:0-7137 GCA_964642785.1 uncultured Faecalimonas sp. | reverse complement strand
AAAAACACAGGCTCGCATTACAAAATTCTTATCGGCCCATTCTGACATATCCCAGGAAAAGGTGGAGGAACTGATGCTGACTCCGACAGAACTTGTGAAAGATGTTGGTACCATGCTGGAAGGAAAGGCGGCAGTGCGGGTAGGTTTGATTGATGAAGTCGGTGGGATCAAGGAAGCATTTTTGAAACTGCATCAATTGATAGAAGAAAGAAAAGAGAGATGTTAGCAGATTTTTCTTGCAAACATCTCTCTTTTATGTTTATAATAAATACACAATTCTTAACACATTTCTAATTAAAGGAGAAAAAAATTATGATTCATGAACGTATGTTGTCAGAACAGATGAAACTCGAAAATCAAATTCACAAAATAAAAGAAAAACTCGAGCACTTACCTGATGGTAAATTAATTTGTTCCCATACAGGGAAATATGTAAAATGGTTTCAAAGCGATGGTCATACAAAAGTTTATATTCCAAAACAAGATCGGAAACTGGCAGAAGCATTAGCGATAAAGAAGTATTTATCATTACAGTTAGATGATTTAGAAAATGAGAAAAGAGCGATTGATTTTTATTTAAGACACAGTTCTTTACAGGGGAAAGCACAGAGTCTTTTGGAAGAAGATTCGGAATATAAACATCTGCTTACACCTTATTTCAAACCTTTATCTGAAGAATTATATCAGTGGGAGAACACTTCTTATGAGAGAAATCCACTTCATCCAGAACAACTTATACATAATAATGGTTTCGGAAATGCTGTACGCTCAAAATCAGAGGCGATGATTGAACTGGTATTACATATCAATCGGATTCCGTACAGATATGAATGTGCATTACATTTAGGGGAAATGACTGTTTATCCGGATTTTACGATTCGACATCCGGAGACCGGAAAGACGTATTATTGGGAACATTTTGGAATGATGGACAATCCGGCTTACTTGAAAAAAGCATTTGTAAAACAGCAACAGTATGCACTACATGGAATCGTACCGTCTTTTCAGTTGATTACTACTTATGAAACAAAGGAACATCCCTTTACCGTAGAAACGATACAAAATCTTGTGCAACAATATTTTATGGAATGAGTTTTGCAAACATAAGCAGTAATTACTTTTTAATCTTCGATCGCCGCTTTACGGGCAAAAATATCATGAATGATTTCCGGAGCAAATTTCGGTTTTCTGTCGTAGGTGTACAGTCCGTTTTGTTCTTGTTCTACATTTGTCAATTGCGTATAGCAGAAACCAAACATATATGGATTGTCAAGCAGTATATCGGTAAGTCCTTTTAGACGTTCTAAAAATTCGTCTTCAGATTTTGGAGTATTTCCATATCCCCAGCCACTTTCGGAATTCCATCCGATACCACCATATTCGCTGACAAAGAACGGCATATTACCATTGTAAACCTGACGTTCATTATATGCCCGCCAAAAATCCAGTACATTACTTTTTCCGAGTTCCTGATAATGCTTAGAGAATTCTTCTACATTTTGCTCATAATCGTGTAAATCATAAATGTCTGTCAAGACATGAAAATTCCCACTGGAATCAATACATGGTCTGGTCGGGTCTGCATTCTTTGTTACTTTGTATACCAAAGCAAGGGAATCGTCATATTGTTTGCGACCCGATATATCCCAAGTTTCATTGTATGGACACCATCCAACGATGGAAGGATGGTTAAAATCACGCTCTATGACTTCCAGCCATTCCGGTAAAATACCATAGATGGAATCAGCATAAGAATGATCCAATCCCCAGTTTGGATATTCACCCCAGACAATATATCCTAAACGATCGCAGTGATATAAGAAACGTTCTTCAAATACTTTCTCGTGAAGTCTTGCACCGTTAAATCCCATGGCAAGGGAACGTTCAATATCAGCGACGAGCTCAGTATCGTCCGGAGCAGTATAAATGCCCTCCGGATAAAATCCCTGGTCTAAGACGAGTCTTTGAAATACAGATTTTTCATTGATTAAAAATTTATATCCGTCCAGACGAAGTGAACGCAGACCGAAGTAACTTTCAACGATGTCATCTCCATAAGTAAGGATTAAATCGTACAGTCTGCCGTTTCCGACTTCCCACAAATGTGTTTCGCTGAGTGACAGCGTAGCGGTTGCGATGCCGCCTTGTGAATCCATTTCAACGCTACCGACTGCTATACCTTGATAAAATGCTTTTGCACAAAAAGTACCACTGCCACAGAGTTCTGCTACAATTGTGACAGTTGCATTGTGAATATCTGTATAATATTTCATTTTCTTAATATGCGTTTTCGGTACAAATTTCAACCATACAGTCTGCCAGATCCCGGTGGTTCTTGTGTACATACAATGCCTGGATTCGTATGCCTCGCTTTGTTTGCCGGATGGAACAAGTCTGCTTCGAGTGTCGTCAACAGCGTGTACCACAATTGTATTTTCTCCGACTTTGACGTATTCAGTGATATCAAAAGAAAAAGAAACATACCCACCTTTGTGAGTTCCACATTTCTGTTCATTGATATAGATTTCCGCTTCGTAGTCAACAGCACCAAAGTGAATCAGTACCAGGTTTTGTAGTTGTTCTTCTGTGATGGTAAAGGTTCTCTTGTACCATACGGAATTCAAAAAATCAACATTTCCTATTCCGGATAATTGACTTTCCGGACAGAAAGGTACTTGAATTTTTTGTGAATATGTGCAGCTGTTTGAAAAGAATTTTCTCTCTACACCGCTGTTTCCGTAATCATATTCAAATTGCCATTCGCCGTTTAAATTCAACCAATTTTCCCGTTTAAACTGTGGTTTTGGATGTTCTGTTCTGTAAATCATAAGTCGTAACTCCTTTTTTCTTTTTTCTTAGAATAACAATCGATGGATAGTGTGTAAATGTATTATCCTATGATTTAATTGACATATCCTCTGTTTTTCGTATAATGAATATGAAGAGAGGTGAGCAGATGTTACACATATCGTCAGTCAGGCATTCTTATCCGGAAAACGCAGGATTTTACATAGACAGAGAAAAAGGCCATGGTGATTTTACGTTTTTGCATTTTTATAATAGTGTAGAAATCCTGCTTGACGGGAAACTAATAAAAACAGAACCACATAGTGTGATTTTATATGACAGGACAACTCCGCAATATTACAGGAGCGAAGGTACACTTTTACACGACTGGTTTCACTTTGACGGTTCAGAGGAAGAAATGGAACTTCGTATCATTCAGATGAATCAGATATATTATCCGAATCATTGTCAATATATCACAGAAACAGTTGCAGAGTTAGAACGAGAATTCATGGGGAACCGTCTGCATGCAAACCGTTTGCTGGATTTCAAACTAAAAGAACTGTTTATAAAATTGGAACGGGACATAGCAGGAAATGAAAATGAGCCGGTTGAACCGGAGTACATACAAACTTTCCGATGTCTGAGAGGAGAAGTTTTTTCGACAATGGAACGGGAGTGGAGTGTATCTGAAATGGCAAAAAAAGTGAATTTGAGCGAGTCTCATTTTCATATGTTGTATAAAAAAATATATGGGACGACTCCGACAGCAGATTTGATCCATGCAAAAATGAATTCTGCGAAAAATATGCTTCTATACGATAATAAGCGGATTGATGACATCGCATTAGCATTGGGATATAAAAATACAACTCATTTTATCCGTCAGTTCAAAGGAATGATCGGAAGAACGCCTACGGAATATCGTAAAATGAAAATCCTAAAATTAAATGATGACACAACTTTTTAATAATGCTATAATGAAGTGGTTAAGAAACAAGGGGGATTATCATGGCGACAACGAAAAAGCGACGAAAATCGCAGCCAAAGAAAAATACTAGAAACGCAATAAACACAAGAAATACAAAAAAGCAATCTTCCTCTAAGCAAAACGATATGCGTGATGAAGTGATCATATTAGTATCCTTGGCCGCATGTATATTTTTATTGATTTCCCATTTCGGGATCGGCGGATTTATGGGAGATGCCATATCAGCATTTTTGTTTGGTGCATTTGGGTTTATGGCATATATTGTTCCGGTGTTATTGTTTATCGGAATTACTTTTTTGATATCAAATAAGGGAAATGTACAGGCGTATCTGAAGACAGGAGGGTGTTTTACCATTTTTGTTATGTGCTGTACGCTGTTTCAACTGATTATTAACGGGTATGATGAAAATACAACACTGACTGACATCTATCTTTCCTCACGGATGCATAAAGACGGAGGAGGCTGGCTTGGCGGACTGTTGGTAAAATTACTTTGCCCGGCAATCGGTGTTTTTGGAACCTATCTGGCAGTGGGTGTGCTGTTCATTCTTGCATTTGTATTATTTACCGGTAAATCCGTTGTCGGTATGGTAAAAGACGAAAGCGAAAAAGTATATCATACAGCAAAAGAACAGGTAGAAAAACAGCGGATAGAGAAGCAGGAACAAAAAACAAAGAATGTGAAACGGATGGACAAAGTGGTTTCAGGTGTTTCGTTTAACACAACCTTAGATAATGAGGAAACAACTGTGACAGATATGCATGAAATTCAGCCGCCGGAGGATCCGTTGTTTCATGAGGAGCCGACAAAAACGGCAGATGTTGTGATTGCCCGGGCAACACCATTTGTACCGGAAGAAACAGAAGCAGTGCAGGAGGAACCGGTCAAAAGAAAAAGAAGAAGTACGGTTGAAAGCAGAGAAACAGCTGTAAAGGAAGCCGAGAATGTAGAAATAGAGATCAAAAAGCAGGTGGATAAGCCAAGAAAAGCACATAGATTTCCACCAATTACGTTACTTACAAAAGGAAAAACTTCCGGCGGTGATTCGGATTCTTATTTGCGGGAAACAGCCCGCAAACTGGAAAAGACGTTACAGACATTCCACGTAAATGCAACGGTTACCAATATCAGTTGTGGTCCGTCTGTTACCCGCTTTGAACTTCAGCCGGAGATGGGCGTGAAGGTCAGCAAGATTGTTGGTCTGGCAGATGATATCAAACTGAATCTTGCGGCGGCGGACATTCGTATTGAAGCTCCGATTCCCGGAAAAGCGGCAGTAGGAATTGAAGTTCCGAATAGGGAAAATACAGCGGTCATGCTACGGGATTTATTAGAATCTTCTGAATTTAAAAATCATCCGTCAAAGATTGCCTTTGCGGCAGGACGGGATATTGCAGGAAAAGTGGTAGTAGCGGATATTGCGAAGATGCCGCATGTGTTGATCGCAGGTGCTACCGGATCCGGTAAATCGGTTTGTATCAATACACTGATCATGAGTATTTTATATAAGGCGAGTCCGGACGAAGTAAAATTGATCATGATTGATCCAAAGGTTGTGGAACTGAAGGTATACAACGGAATTCCGCATCTTTTGATTCCGGTTGTAACGGATCCGAAAAAGGCGGCAGGTGCCTTAAACTGGGCAGTTGCGGAGATGACAAGACGTTATCAGTTGTTCGCAGAGTACAATGTACGTGATCTGAAAGGTTATAATGCAAAAGTAGAATCGGTACAGGATATAGAGGCAGAAGAGAAACCGGATAAACTGCCACAGATTGTGATCATTGTAGACGAACTTGCAGACCTTATGATGGTTGCACCGGGTGAAGTGGAAGATGCAATCTGCCGCCTGGCACAACTTGCAAGAGCGTGCGGCATTCATCTGGTTGTTGCCACACAGCGTCCGTCCGTCAATGTCATTACCGGTCTGATTAAGGCAAATATGCCGTCGCGAATTGCGTTTTCCGTATCATCGGGCGTAGATTCAAGAACCATCATTGATATGAACGGTGCAGAGAAACTGCTCGGAAAAGGGGATATGTTGTTCTACCCTACCGGTTATCCGAAGCCGGTTCGTGTACAGGGATCTTTTGTATCCGACCAGGAAGTACAGGCAGTAGTCGATTATTTAGTAAGCAATGCCGATGGCACACAATATAACGAAGACATTACAAATCACATCAACTCATCCCAGACAGGAACCGGTGCAGGACTGACAGATGGGGGAACTGATGACAGAGATGAATACTTTATCTATGCCGGGAAATTTGTAATAGAAAGCGAAAAAGGTTCTATCGGAATGCTGCAAAGAAAATTCAAGATTGGCTTTAACCGGGCGGCAAGGATCATGGATCAGCTTACGGAAGCAGGCGTGGTCGGACCGGAAGAAGGAACAAAGCCAAGAAAAGTATTGATGTCAATGGAACAGTTTGATGATTACGTTGATGAGTATGTGTAAAAATGACATGAGGAGGATACATACATGAAGACAGACATTCAAATCGCACAGGAAGCAGTGATGAAACCGATTAAGGAGATTGCGGCTGATATCGGGATTTCAGAAGACAATTTAGAGTTGTATGGAAAATATAAAGCAAAATTATCCGATGAATTGTGGGAAGAAATCAAAGACCGTCCGGACGGAAAATTGGTGCTTGTAACAGCCATTAATCCAACACCGGCAGGGGAAGGAAAGACTACGACATCGGTTGGTCTCGGACAGGCAATGGCCAAATTAAATAAAAAAGCAATTATTGCATTAAGAGAACCTTCTTTGGGCCCGTGTTTTGGTGTAAAAGGCGGGGCTGCAGGCGGCGGTTATGCACAGGTAGTTCCGATGGAAGATCTGAATCTTCATTTTACGGGAGATTTTCATGCGATTACTTCTGCAAACAATCTGCTTGCGGCCATGCTTGATAATCACATTCAACAGGGAAACGAATTGCAGATCGATCCGAGACAGATTGTATGGAAACGCTGTCTGGATATGAATGACCGAGTACTTCGGAATGTTGTAGTTGGTCTTGGAAATAAAATGGATGGAATGGTGCGTGAGGATCACTTTGTGATTACGGTAGCCTCTGAAATCATGGCTATCCTCTGCCTTGCAAATGACATGCAAGATTTGAAAGAGCGTCTTGGAAAAATTGTGGTTGCCTATAATTTTGCAGGCGATCCGGTAACGGCAGAAGAACTACAGGCGACAGGTGCAATGGCTGCATTATTAAAAGATGCCATCAAACCAAATCTGATTCAGACACTGGAACACACACCGGCATTGGTACATGGAGGACCGTTTGCCACTATTGCACACGGCCGCAACAGTGTGAAAGCTACAAAAATGGCATCGAAACCCGCG
>CAZXQK010000053.1:0-7251 GCA_964642785.1 uncultured Faecalimonas sp. | reverse complement strand
CTGATAAGTTCTGTCTGTCGTTCCAAAGCATGGCATGGTAACAGACGTAATCTGACTTCTGTCCAGTCCCAGCATATCAAATGTCTTTGCCGTCACAAGCAGAGCCAATGTCGAATCCAGCCCTCCTGAAATTCCAACCACAGCATTTTCGCAATGGGCATGCTGCATTCTCTTTTTCAATCCCAGTGCCTGTATGGTCAGAATCTCCTCGCAGCGGTTCTTTCTGTCTTCCGGATTTCCCGGAACAAACGGCATCGCCTCCACTGTTCTTGTAAGACTTATATCTTCCACCTTAAGATGGAACGGAACCATAAGAAGCCGGTCTGTTTCATCCGGCATTTGGAAGGAGGTATTCTTTCTTCTTTCTCCCACGATTCTGTCCACGTCAATCTCACTGTAGATAATGGCATTCTCGAAACGTCCGGATTCCTTTAGAACCACACCATTTTCTGCGATAATGTTATGCCCTCCGAAAACAAGGTCTGTGGTAGATTCTCCCTCGCCTGCATTGGCATACACATATCCCGTGATCAGTCTGGCTGACTGCCCGCGAATCAGTGCCGTCCGGTAAGTATCCTTTCCGACAGCCTCGGAACTTGCAGAACAATTTGCAATCACTGTTGCTCCTGCTAACGCCGCTTTCACGCTCGGCGGGTCCGCTACCCACACATCTTCGCAGATTTCTGCCGAAACAACCAGATTCGGCAGTTCCTGACAGGCAAAAAGGAGCTGTGGTCCAAATGCCACCTTTTTCCCGTTTATCAAAATCCATTCTGCCTGCTTCGGTCCCGGACAGAACTGTCTGAGTTCATAGAACTCACTGTAATTCGGCAGAAAGCGTTTCGTCACAAGACCAAGTAATTCTCCCCGACTGATGACTGCTGCCACATTATATAGCTTCCCATTCCATGCGTAAGGAAGTCCCAGTATGATCAGAGCGTCCTTCGTCTCAGAATGTGCTACAATCTCCTGCAGAGCAGACTCCGTCTGTTTCAAAAGTATCTCCTGTGCAAACAAATCTCCACAGGTATATCCGGTCAGACAAAGTTCCGGCAAAACCACAAGTTTTGCCCCCTCTGCCGTTGCCTCATCAATGGCTTTGCAGATTTCCTGTCTGTTATAGACCACATCTGCCACTCTTACATTTGGTGTTGCTGCCGCAACCTTTACAAATCCCTGTCTCATAATCTGAAAGCCCCCTATCTGCTTTTCTTTAAGATTTCCTTCAATTCCTCTACGGAAAACCGGTAACTGCTGTTGCAGAAATGACAATGCATCTCAATCTCTTTTCCCTCATCTATCATTTCCTGAATCTCTTTTCTCCCAATGCTGATCAACGCTTTTTCCACCCGCTTTTTAGAACAGTTGCAGGAAAAGGAAGCCGGAATGATATCCGTAATTTCCACTTCCATCCCTTCTAACACTGTTTCCAAAATCTGTTCCGGTGTCATGCCTTTATCCAGCATACCGGTGACCGGCTCTAATTTTGCTATATTTTCTTCTAACTTCGCCACCACTTCTTCTTCCACAAACGGCATAACCTGTATGATAAATCCGCCTGCCTGCTTGACCGTATTATCCTTTTCCATCAAAACGCCAAGTCCGACAGAAGAAGGCACCTGTTCCGAAGTTGCAAAATAATAGGTCAGATCTTCTGCAATTTCACTGGTCGTCAATATGGTGTCACCCACATAAGGTTCTTTCAGTCCCATATCTTTAATGACGCTGAGTACCCCCAAGCCCAGTGCCTTTGCCACGTCCAATTTTCCTTTGGCACTTGGCGGAAGCAGAACCATCGGCTCCTCTACAAATCCTTTCACGTTCCCATGCACATCAGCAGTCACCGTCAGACCCTTGATTGGTCCGTCACACTGAATCTTAATGGTCAGCATATCCTTTTCATTTTTCATCATGCTTCCCATCATGACACCTGCCGTCAACAATCTTCCCAATGCGGCAGTTGCCACCGGGCTTGTCCCATGCGCCGCACGTGCTGTTTCCACCACATCTCTTGTGGTCGCTGAAAATGCACGCACCTGGTTATTTGCAGCTGTTGCTCTTACAATATAATCACTCATACCATTTTCCTTTCTCTCTCGCAATCACACAGATTCGCTCGCTCTTCTCATGAGGTGCCTCTTTGGTAAACGCATCGTATGCGGTAACAAAATCCAGCCCTGACTGTGCAAGGCACTTACAGACTGTTGACAAATCATACCCCCGCTGAAAATGGGTTTCCTGATATTTTCGGTACATCTCAGAATCTTTCTCCCGGATAAACAGGCTGAGTTCATACTCATTCATCTGTTCTTCCTCGTAATAATAATTATCCCAGATAAAACTGCAGTCTTCCCGATCCTCCGCAATCGTCTGATTTCCAAGTACTTCCCGATATTTATACACCGTATTAAAATCAAACACAAAAATCCCTTTCGGATCCAGATAATTATTCACCAGCCGGAACACCTGCACCAAATCTTCCTCTTCGGTAATATAATTCATGGAATCACAAATGCTCACAATGGCACGAACAGTTCCATATAACTCGAACTCCCTCATATCCTGCAGAAGATATAGAATGTCATGCCCGGATCCTACCCGTTTCTCCATGGCAATCTCCAGCATTTCCTCTGCATTGTCCACGCCAATCATATCGTAACCGGAAGTCGCAAGAAGTTCTGTCATGTTTCCTGTTCCGCAGCCGAGATCCAATACCAATCCATCGCAGATTCCATATTCTCTTAAAAGACCAATCAAATATTCTGCCCATTCTTCATATGGAATATTATCCATAAAGGTATCATAGACAAAAGCAAAACTTGTATATGCGTCCATAAACTGCCCTTTCTTTTATGAAAAGGCACGATGTATCGCATCATGCCTTCCTTTTATCGCTTATTGAATCTCAAAAATCCATCCTTCCGGTGCTTCGATTCTGCCCATTTGGATTCCGGTCAGTGTATCATATAATTTTCTCGTCATTGGTCCCATTTCTTCCATTCCGCTTGGGAAACAGATTTCCGTACCATGATCTACAATCTTTCCTACCGGAGAAATAACTGCCGCCGTACCGCAAAGACCACATTCTGCAAATTCTTTGACTTCATCAAAGAAAACTTCTCTTTCTTCCACTTCCATTCCAAGATATGCTTTTGCAACATGGCACAGAGAACGTCTTGTAATAGAAGGTAAGATCGTATCTGATTTCGGAGTCACCAGTTTTCCGTCTTTTGTAATAAAAATAAAGTTTGCCCCGCCTGTCTCTTCTACTTTTGTTCTTGTAGCAGAATCAAGGTACATATTTTCATCAAATCCCTGATCGTGTGCATCTACAATGGCATGAAGACTCATGGCATAGTTGAGCCCTGCCTTGATATGACCTGTCCCGTGCGGTGCCGCCCGGTCAAAATCGCATACACGGATGGTGATTGGTTTCGCTCCGCCTTTGAAATAAGGTCCTACCGGAGTTACAAAAATACGGAACTGATATTCGTCTGCCGGTTTTACACCGATAACAGAATTGCTTCCAAACATATATGGGCGCAGGTATAAAGTTGCCCCTGAACCATACGGCGGCACAAAGTCCGCATTTGCCGCTACGACCTCTTTTACAGCTTCCATGAACCTTTCTTCCGGAAATACCGGCATTTCCAAACGTCTGGCACTGTCAACCATACGCTTTGCATTTAAATTTGGACGAAAGGTTACAATCCGTCCGTCTTCCGTACGGTATGCTTTCAAACCTTCAAATACAGTCTGTGCATACTGAAGAACGCCGGCACACTCATTCAATACAATATTTGCATCTTGTATCAGACCCCCTTCGTCCCATGCACCGTTTTTAAAGTTCGAGACATATCTGTAATCTGTCTGCACATATCCAAATCCTAAATTTGACCAATCAATTTCTTTTTTACTCATCTTCATTTCCCCCTATCTCTGTGTCATGTTAATGGCTTCGATTCCGACACTTCCGCCACGCACAACTTCAATGTTCTGAAATTCTTCTTTCATCAGTTTAATAATGGCATCATTCTTCGTTGCTGAATGCACAAATTCAAGCAGCAGGCTGTCTTTTCCGTAATCCACAATCCTTGCCTGAAAAGACTGAGCAATCTGAAACAGTTCCTCCTTCTCATGCCTTGAAATCTTTTTCACTTTCACATACAACAATTCTTTCATACATACGGAACAATCCGTAAAATCCACAACCTTAATGACTTCCACCATCTTATTTAACTGCTTTTTTATCTGTTCAAAGGTTTCATCATCACTTGACGTTGCAATCGTCATTCGTGAAACAGTCGGATCTTCTGTCGGACCTACCGTCAGACTGTCCAGATTATATAATTTACCGGAAAACAATCCGGAAATCTTAGGAAGCACACCGACCTGATTTTCTACAAATAAGGAAATCCATCTTTTCTTCATTGTACCATTCATCTTTTTTCCTCCTAGCAATCCATAATCAAATCTTCCAGTGTACCACCCGGTTTTACCATTGGATAAACCAAATCTTCCGGATCAATGATAAACTCAATGAGTGTCGGAGTCTTTGTATTTTTCTTTGCTTCCAATAGTGCCGCCTCTATCTCATCCGGTGCAAATACACGCATGCCTTTTGCACCATAACTTTCTGCCAGTTTCACAAAATCCGGTGTGTAGGTCGGACATTCACAACCTTCCGTTCCGCATTTGCCGTCGCAGGCTTTTCCTGCACGGAGACAGGTCATGGAATACCTTTTCCCATAGAACAGTTTCTGCCATTGACGCACCATGCCAAGATAGGTGTTATTAAATACACATAAAATAACCGGAAGTTCCTGAAGCACTGCTGTCGCAAACTCCTGAATATTCATCTGCATACCACCGTCACCGGAAATCATAATGACCGGAACATCCGGATTCCCAAGTTTTGCCCCTATCGCACCCGGAAAACCATAGCCCATGGTGCCAAGTCCGCCGGAAGTTAAAAGCTGCTTCTTTTCATTCAACGCAAGATACTGTGTCGTAAACATCTGATGCTGTCCAACGTCAGTTACCACAATAGCTTCCTCAAACGTTTCATTAATGGTTTCAATAATCTTTTGCGGTGTCAGTTTATTCTGCGGTTTCATCTTCAGCGGGTGTTCCTGTTTCCACCCTTCTATCCTTGCAATCCAGTCTTCCTGCTGATTTTCCTCCACATATTCCAGCATCTTCTCTGTCGCTTCCTTTGCATCCGCCACAATCGGAACATCTACGTACACATTTCTTGAAATGGATGCAGTGTCAATATCAATATGTACAATCTCTGCATTTGGAGCAAATTCATGAAGTTTTCCTGTGATTCTGTCATTGAAACGTGTTCCGATGGAGAACAGCAAATCGCATTCTCCCACTGCCATATTAGCCGCATAAGCACCATGCATCCCAAGATTCCCCACAAATAACGGGTGGTCTGTCGGAATCGCCCCACGTCCCATAATGGTCGTAACAACCGGAATCTTTGTAATATCTACAATCTTTGTAAAATTCTCATTCGCCTTTGCGATGTTCACACCGCCACCTGCAAGAAACAACGGTTTTTTTGCTTTCTTCAACATTTTCAACGCGCGCTTAAGCTGTCCGATATGAAGCCCCGGATTTGGCTTATATCCGCGAATGTTTACTGTATCCGGATACTCTCCGTCGCCCAGTTCCGCCATCACATCTTTCGGAAGATCCACCACAACCGGTCCCGGTCTTCCCGTCCTCGCAATATAGAACGCTTCTTTGATGATACGTCCCAAATCTTCCCTGCGCTGTACCGTAATTCCATATTTGCAAATGCTCCGCGTGATTCCAACAATATCTACCTCTTGAAAAGCATCATTCCCAATCAAATGTCTTGCCACCTGTCCGGTAAAGCAAACCAAAGGCACGCTGTCATAATTGGCAGTCGCAATCCCCGTAACAAGATTCGTTGCACCCGGACCGCTCGTCACCAGACACACGCCTACCTTCCCCGTGGAACGGGCGTATGCGTCTGCCGCATGAACCAATGCCTGCTCGTGTCTCGGCAAAATAACTTTTGTATAATCCTGCTTATATAATTCATCGCTGATGTCAATCGTACAGGCTCCCGGGTATCCAAACAATACCTCTACACCTTCCTCTTTCAGTGCTTTTACAAACAATTTGTTTCCCGAAATCTTTCTCATAAGCCGCCTCTTTTCCCTAATCGTAAACATAGGAAAATTATATGATTTTCTATATCATTTGTCAAACCTTTTCCACCAAATCTTCTGTTTCTGAAAAAGCAACAAAAGAATGCATTACTGCACTCTTTCGTATCTTACAAATTCATATTCCAAATTAAAGTATGTCTGCTCATCGCTGATACCCGTTACTTCCCAATCGTCCATTTTATCCAGATTCGGGAAGTATGTATCTGCTTCATAAGCGTGATTGATCTTCGTTACATGCGCCAGATGACAATACGGCAGCATCTGCCTGTAAATACTCTCCCCGCCGATAACATACACATCTTCACTATTGTACGCTTTTAGTTCTTCCAAGGCTTCCTCCACACTGTGAACTACAATGGCATCTTTCACCTGAAACTTCGGATCCCTTGTGATCACAATGTTGGTTCTTTGTTTTAACGGCTGTCCGTTCGGAAAAGTCTCCAACGTCTTTCTTCCCATAACAACCACTTTTCCTATGGTTGTCTCCCGAAAAAATTTCATATCCTGCGGAATACTGACTAACAACTTATTCTCCTTGCCAATCGCCCAATTTTCATCTACTGCAACAATTAAATTCATCTTTCTTCCTCCTAAATCGCAATCGGAATATTCTTAATCTGCGGTCCTGTTACATAGTCGTCTAACTGCACATCTTCCGGTGTAAAATCGTAGAATTTCTTAATCTCCGGATTCAGCCGGAATTTCGGTGCCTGAAGCGGTTCTCTGGAAATCAGTTCCTCCACAAGCGGAATATGCCTGTCATATATATGAGCATCTGCGATGACATGAACAAACTCTCCCACTTCCATATTGCTGACCTGTGCAAACATATGAAGCAGTACCGCATACTGGCACACATTCCAGTTGTTCGCCGCCAAGACATCCTGCGAACGCTGATTTAAAATACCATTCAGGATCAGTTTATCGCATCCCTCTTTTTTTTTTTTTTTAAACGGAGTGCGGTAAGCGCAAGGATGGAGGTTCATGTCATGCAAATCCTGGTGTTCATAAATATTTGTCATAATCCGGCGACTGTACGGGT
>CAZXQK010000052.1:0-7392 GCA_964642785.1 uncultured Faecalimonas sp. | reverse complement strand
TAAGCAATAGATGAACAAATCGAATCTGTGTCCGGATTTTTATGTCCCACAACATATACTTTTCTTTTTTTCATTTTCATACCTTTCCCTCTTTTTCATATTTATAGGTTGCCATTTTTATCTCGTTTTGTCAAATATTTTTGCATATTTCTATTTGTATTTTTAAAAAATATGTTATACTAGTTACATCTTATGAAAATAACGAGGTGAAAAAACATGAGTGAAGAATTATTACAAAACGAAACAATGGCTGATTTGGAAGAACATTTCGATGATGCAAACCCATGGAACATGGTAGCCGACTATCTGGAACAGAAAACAGTCCTTACTGTTAAAATAGAAGGTGTTGTAAATGGCGGCGTAATTGCAATGGTAGAAGGTATTCGCGGATTTATCCCTGCCTCTCAGTTGTCATTATCTTATGTGGAAAATTTGGAAGATTTCTTACTTCAGGAAATTGAAGTACAGGTAATCGAAGCCAACCAGGCAGACAACCGCTTAATCTTATCTGCCCGCAATTTATTGAAAGCAAAACAAAAAGCAAAAAGAGAGGCATTGATTGCAAGCGTAAAAATCGGAACCGTTATGGATGGTACTGTTGAAAGTATTCAGAACTACGGTGCGTTTATTGACTTAGGAAACAAACTGTCCGGATTAGTTCATGTTTCTCAGATTTCTGACAAACGAATCAAGTCTCCTGCTGACGTTCTTGAAGTTGGACAAAATGTAACTGTTAAAGTAATCGGTGTAAAAGACGGAAAAATCAGTTTGAGCATGAAAGCATTAATTGAACCAAAAGAAGAAGTGGTAGAAAAGGTCGAGATTCCAAAAGCAGAAAACATTGGAACAAATCTTGGTGACTTATTCAAAAACATCAAACTTTCATAAGCAACAGAAAAGGTGGCAATGTGCCACCTTTTCTTATTCCTCAAATCCTACAACCAGATAAAATCCCCGTTCTGTTTCTCGAATTTCATTAATAATGCCTGTATCTGATTTGATTCTCTGATTACTGCGATAAATTCCGGACATTGCCACCGATGGTTCCACCAGATAACTGTACAGACTTCCATTTACTCTTTCCGTCACTTTCACCTGTTGTCCTTCCGTAACAAGTCCTTTTCGCTCCATCTTAAATAATTCTTCCCGCATGACAACCTCCTTCTACACCAACGGAATATCCTGCTCGAAGGTAATCACTCCCGGGAAATCTGCCGTTGTCGCAATGCCTTTTTGAAGTGCCTCCGCTTTCAGTGCCGAATAAAATTCCGCATAAGTTGCATGCCGATATGGGTTAACGTAAAACACATTCAAAATGCCACCGGTCAATGCACCCAGAAGATTCCAGCCTATAAAGGATAATCCCAGTACAAAGGCTTCCCATTTATGACCGTACATCATGTTTTCACTCAATGCGAACGCCCGTTTTCTGTCAATGTTGCTGTTCTCTGCAAGAATGTAAGGCACCATCATATAAGCAAATCCTTTTACCAGTCCCGGAATCACAAACAGCAACGACCAAAGGAATATGTACAGTTCCTTCAAAAACATGGTCCACACCACTCCAAGATATCTTCCTCCTTGAAATCCATAAAACACTTGCACAACATCTGTCTTGTGTTCCCGGTTCTCGATAAAATAACGGTTGCAACCAATTTGAGCAACATTACATATGAATGTCAAAGCACAAATACCTATTATCACCCCAAGCAGAACTGCCATTCCGAATACGACAAGAAATCCGCTTGGTATCTGCCACAGCAATTCACTGACCGCTTCCGGCGTATTCCATATACTTTCTGTTTCCTGTACAGTCGTAGTATTGTTAAAGTTCAGCCCGACACCTCCTCCCATCAGAAACATTGCGATTGTACTGACTGCCACACACAGCCAGTAATTTCTCCGAAATGCCACTTTTGCATTTTCCTTTAGTAACTGTCTTGTCCACATAGACCTTTCCTCCTATTTTCTGTAATTTGCCAAATACTCAATCTCTATCGGATCGATTGCCGTCACCGGATTTTCAAGCACTGCTTTTCTCTTTCTCTGACGGCGTTTGATGAATTCCCCTGCGCGGTTATACATCCAAAACGAATAAACCAGAATCTTATTTGCCTTTCCAAGTTTATCTTTCAGAGTCTTATTGTATAAAATCCCACCTGCTTCAAATAGAACTTTCCTGCGAATCAACGTAATCAGTTCCGTTTCACAAGACACCCATTCCGGAATCTCTGTATACCCCATTCCTGCCGGAATCGGATTGTGTGCATCACTTCCTCCGATCCCAGGCTTATTATACTTATATGCCAGTTTTGCCGCCTTCTCATTGGACTCTAACGGCTCGCAGGCATTAAATACCTCCACAAAATCAAAACGCTTCATCAACTCAGGTGATTTGAAATAGCACTTTGTATTCGTATAGCTCATATATGGCTCTCCGCAAGGGTGTGCCGGACCTAAAACTCCGCCATGACGATGCACGAAATCTATCAGTTTAACAAGGCGCATCCCTTTCATTTCTAAAAGACGCATCCTGACTCCTTCCGGCATGATAACTAAAATATGTCCCCCGTCTACCGTATCGTACTCGACACCTTTCAGAACAACAAAATCTGTATGTTCACGACCTTTCATATGCTCTTTCCAATAACGATATCCGTTATAAGTGTCGTGATCGGTAATCAGCATGCCGTCAAAACCATTTGCCTTTAATATCGTAATATACTCATCCAGACCGATTTTGCTGTCTGGCGAGCCTTCTCTGACGTGACAATGCATATCCAGTTTCATATAGTCCATCACCCCTTTGGCTATATCATAATCTTATTATACAACTGCCGTCCAAAAGTCGCAATCACTTTATCATTCGTGCGGTTTAAAACCTTCTCCGCGTACCTGATTTGCTTCCATCATCACAAGAAACGCACCACTGTCTACTTCTTTTACCGCTTTCTGTACCATATGCATCTGCTTGTAACTGCAGGCACACATGACCACCTGTTTATCCGTCTTTGTATGGCTGCCCACACCTTTTAACAACGTCGCACCACGTTCTGTCAATTCATGAATTTTTTCTGCCACATCATATCCCTTATCCGTAACAATCAGCGTTACCTTTCCGGCATCCATACCATACATCACTTTGTCTACCACAACAGACACAATATACGTTCCAATCAGACCGTAAATAATCTTATCCACATTTCCACCCATTAAAAATCCACAGATGAGAATCACCACACAATCCACGGCAATAATAATTTTTCCCAGTGAAAGATGTGGTTTCAACGCCCTAATAGTCAAAGAAACAAAATCCATTCCACCCGTAGAAGAATCTCGCAGGAAAATCAAAGCGTACCCAAGCCCTGACAGCAGTCCCATGCAAATGCAGGAAAGCATATAATCTCCTTGATAGATTGGGAAAAGCGGGGCAATAATATCCATGAAAAAATTGGAAATCAGCAAAGTTTTCACAGATTTCAAAACAAATTTTACTCCCAACACTTTCAGACATGCCAGAATAATCGGAATATTCAAAATGGTTGTCACCGTACCGATTGGAAATCCAAAATACAAATATAGGACCTGTGCGATACCGGAAATTCCTGTTACAGGAAATTCTGATGCAGTGGCAAAATTATAAATTCCTATCGCGATCAAAAAACTTCCCGCAATATCTGCCAGCAAATCCAGCGTTATATTTTTTACTTTCTTCTTATCCATTTCCATTTCCTCCTAATCGAAAACAACTGCAAATTATACCATTATAATTCGCAGTTGCTCTTTTTTTAATCTTCTCCGTTAAAACAATAAGTGCAGACTTTACACGGTTCTAATCCGATTGCATCCAGCAAATCCGGCAGACTCAGGAACCGAAGGGACGTGAAATTCTGTTGTTTCCGGATTTCTTCTACCATTGCTTCATATCGTTCACTATTCGGATCTGCATACTCATGCAACATCTGGTTAGCATTTTCTCCCTCTCTGTCCACAATGATCCGACGGGTAATCAAATCCATCTCCGAATTGGAACGGGAAAAATTCAAATATTTGCATCCATATACCAATGGCGGACACGCAGGCCGTACATGAACTTCCTTCGCACCACTGTTATACAAAAATTCTGTGGTCTCACGAAGTTGTGTACCACGCACAATGGAATCATCGATCAGCAATAATTTTTTATTCTGAATCAGACTCGGAACAGGAACCAGTTTTCGCTTTGCAATCAAATTCCGCTGTGCCTGACTGGTTGGCATAAAGGACCTCGCCCAAGTCGGTGTATATTTGATAAACGGACGTCCGTAGGAAATTCCCGATTCATTGGCATATCCGATTGCATGTGCAAGTCCTGAATCCGGAACTCCGGCAACCAAATCCGGTGAAATATTTCCCTCATCACGTCTTGCCATAATGCTTCCACATTTGCAACGCATTTCCTCTACATTGACACCTTCATAAGAAGAAGTCGGGTATCCGTAATATACCCACAAGAAAGAACACACTTTCATTTCTGATTTCGATGCTGAAACAGTTTCTACGCCTTCCGGTGTCATGAACACGATCTCACTCGGTCCAAGTTCTTTACACATTTCATAGCCCAGCATGGAAAAAGCAAAATTTTCAAATGCCACTCCATAGCCTTTTGAGTTTTTTCCTATCACAACCGGCGTTCTTCCGTATCGGTCTCTCGCCGCATAAATGCCCTTATCCGTCATAATCAGAAGCGACATCGAACCCTTTAAGATTTCCTGTACGTATTGAATCCCCTCTACAATGGTCTGTTTTTTACAAATCAGAGAAGAAACCAATTCTGTCGCATTAATCTGACCGCCACTCATCTCCTGGAAATGAGTATGTCCGTTTTGGTAAACGAGTTTCAAAAGTTCATCCTGATTATTAATCTTTCCTACTGTAGTAATCGCAAAACTTCCCAAATGAGACTGTATCAGAAGCGGTTGCGGTTCATAATCTGAAATACAGCCAATCCCTATATTTCCATGCATTTCTTCTGCATCGCGTTCAAACTTCGTACGAAACGGAGAATTCTCAATATTATGAATTGCCCGTTGAAATTCGCCGCCGTCACAGACAGCCATACCTGCACGTCTTGTTCCCAAATGAGAATGATAATCTATACCATAAAACAAATCCAATACACAATCTGTCTTCGTTGCTACGCCAAAAAATCCGCCCATGTGCATTCTCCTCTTTTTCCGAATCCAAATATTCTCGTCAACAGACACAGTTTAACACAAATCATAGTGAAGTGCAAAGTATAACAACAAATTATTTCTTATTATTTCCAATAAGCAGGATTTATAAACTTGTAAGATTTTCCCAAATAGAATATAATGACCATATCAATAAATGAATTTTAGGAAGTTGGTGACAAAGTGAAACTCATACAAAATGAGAATTTTAAAATTGCAGTAGAGTTAACAGGATGTAACGGAATGGAGTGGCCATTTTACGAATCTAATATTATTGAATGTAACAATTTGGAATTGCTGCAT
Source organism: uncultured Faecalimonas sp. (assembly GCA_964642785.1). Classification (GTDB taxonomy): domain Bacteria; phylum Bacillota; class Clostridia; order Lachnospirales; family Lachnospiraceae; genus Faecalimonas. Next base: position 1,876 of record CAZXQK010000052.1, on the reverse strand, counting down.
TCCATTTTAACGTGCGGAATGCCAAATCAATTTTTATCTCCTTGGCATCACGAAAAACGGACACAGGAATTTATCTCTAAGATTTCCATGTTTGAAACAAACCTGACTGCTGCTGACGGATACTTAATCAAATCACCGGAAACAGAATTTTTAGATGCCAGTGAAAAAAGCGTAAACGCATATTATCTCGGTCTGATTTTCACAAAATTATTCAGTATGAAAGAATTTGACACAGATTACTTCCTGCATTCTTCACTTTTTGAACAGGTGTATGGTTCCGATGCCCTTTCCTGCAACGGGCGCAAGAAACCTTCCTTTATAGGATATTACAAAGTTGATGACGAATGGAGTACTTGGGAATCGACCGGAAAACGTGACCATGCACCGAAAGCATTAGACGATGCTTACAATCAGGTGCTTGCTATTCGCTCCATCAACGGGCAGACACCGAAATATGCCATGGCCTGCATGACGTACTTCGACACCAAACACGGGGAACTACAGGGAATTTTGCGAAATGCTTCCGGAGGAAAAAAGGCAAATATGACTTTTGACAAAGAAAAGTTCTTTCATTTATACTATCGACACATCTGTGAAATTTTCGACGAATCGCTCCGTCGGAAACCTTTTGACAGCGTGATCGACTATATCGATGGCTATTTGGAAATCGAACTGGAACTATTCGGACTGAATATTGACAGTGATGACAAGGACGAATATTTACGTAAACATCGTATTAAACTTGGCGTGCCAAAAGAGATTCTTGGATATTTTCAATATAACAAAGGAAAATATGAATCAGATACTACCATTACATCTATCGTGGAATCTTTACGCGTAAATACATCTTTCCAGGATAATAATTTCTTCATGGGGCGGGACGGCATTTATTTTCGTATTATATAGTCTGCCCAAGAAGCATTTTACTTTTTGTGTAATGTGTGCTATAATCATTTGCATGCTATGAATTAGGAGGTATTTTAAATGGCTACAAAGAAACATAATAACAAGATTACAAAAGATAATGTTAAAAAAGTCACAAAAGCTGTTGCTGATGTTGTAGAAAATAAAGTAGAAAAAGTAATGGATACTGTAGAAGATGTTGTAACGGACATTGTCGAAAACAAAGTTCCTGAAACGGTTGAAGAAGCAAAAGAAGTGGTGAAAAAAGCAAAAAAAGCAATCAAAACAACGCTGTTCGTAGAATACTACGGAAAACAGGTAGCAGAAAAAGAAATGATTGCTGCCGTAAAGAAGGCATGGACAAAAAGTGGAAACAAAGTAAGTGATATCAAATCTATCGAGTTGTATGCAAAACCGGAAGATGGTGCCGTTTATTATGTAATCAACAAGACAGAATCCGGAAAAGTGGAGTTTTAATCGCTATGAATCCATTAGACATTATGAAATTCAAAAGTTTATGGGATAACTTTACAACCCGACATCCAAAATTCCCAATGTTTTTGAACGCCGTTCTGCAAACCGGTGTATCAGAGGGAACAGTTTTTGAAATTCAGGTAAAGAATCCTAACGGTAAAGAATATGCTTCCAACCTCAAGATAACCAAAGAAGACTTGGAACTTTTTGAAAAACTGAAGAATATGAAATAGGGGAAATGGAAAAACCATCTCCCCCTATATTTTTTATACCTTATCGATTATTTATTGGCGATTGACGCCTGCGCTATTGCCATCTGTAGGACTCTCGATCAGGCTAACTGTCGGATTTGTTTTCCGTCCTTCGACTTGTAATTTTAAACCACCATCAACTATATTCAATTTCCATACAAAACAATCTGGGTATACAATAATTTCTTTTACAAATAGGCTGCTCTATGCTTATCTGTGTTTCTGATTCTTTTTTTAGCTTGTACTTT
>CAZXQK010000051.1:0-7414 GCA_964642785.1 uncultured Faecalimonas sp. | reverse complement strand
ATTCTTTATCCGGATAATACCTGTAAGATAGATATACCGATTCAGATTGTAAATCGTGTACGTGTGATTCGTGACAGTGAAGATGAGTGGGTAGTGGATACGACATACACCACATACACTGAGGTTTCGAACAGCACAACACAGACAACAACAGATTCTTCAGATAATGCAGATAATCAAGAATCTGATGCAACAGAAAATGGAACAACTGATGTAAGTGTTGCAAATACGGATTATGCAGCAGGAAATATCGTATTTGCCGATAAAACAACATCAGGAACATCTTACGTATACAAGGAACAGAATGGCAGTGTCCCTGTTGTACTTTTGACAGTATCAGGAAGCATGTGTGGTGTGATAGCTGTACTTCTTGTAGTGTTAGGTTTGAAGAAAAGAAAACGTCAGGCATCATAAAGAGAGGTTATTGTATTATGATGAGAAAAAGATGTAAACAGATTTTATGTGTAATACTGTCGCTGATATTAATCAGTGGCAGTATTGCCACATTTAGACCACAGAATGTGAAGGCGGCTACCACGGTTGTTAATAAGTATGATTTTGGTTTAAGCCTGCAGCAACTTGATGATAAAGGAAATTGGATGTTTTATCGTTCCGGTGTTGACACAAGTGTAGGACAATATTTTTATTTCGATGCATATGTAGATGGAGCGAAAAAAACATTGTGGTTGGAATTTACCGGTGAATATACGTATATATATTCTGGTGTATTCAATCAGGCACCGACAACAAGTTTTCGTATACCGAAAGGAACAGCGTTCACCCAGTATCAATCGGATGGCAATAATGGATTAGAAAAGGTAGAAGGAGGCAATACTCTTTGTCTTAAAGATACCTTTTATGCCGTTAAAGGTGAAAACGGATGGGAAGAGCAGGAATATGAAGCAGAACTCGGACTGACATTCTCAAAGGTTGATGATAATAAGAACTGGTGGTTTACTCCTGATATTTCAGATGAATATAAAAATAATGAAGGAGTGTATTATCAGGCACAAATCTATGTGGATGGTGCAGAACGGACAGTATGGTTTGAAATTGTGAGCGGAGTTTGCTTCATTTATAGCAATACATTTGGTGGAGATGTTCCGAATTCCAGTCTTGAAATTAAAAAAGGTACTGTTTTGTATGAAGCGGTTAATGCAGGAGAAAGCAAAAAGGAAAACGGGCTCACTATTACTGTGAAAAATAATTTGTGTGTGGTGAAAACCGATGCAGGATGGACTACTCAGACTGCGATAGAGTTGAAACCTACCGGAATGAGGCCGGAAACAGATAACACATGGTATGTTGTTTTAGATAATGACACAGTATTGACAGGGAATTATTATAAAGCAACCATTTCCATAGATGGTGAAGAACAAATTGTTGCACTACAGAAATACAGTGCCGTTAATGGTTTGGTAATATGGCCTAGTTTTTTCAGTGCAATAGAAAATGGAAAGTCAGTACCACAGAGCAGTATCGAGATAAAAAAAGGTACAAAATTATATCCGATAGACCCTGATAAGAGTGGTTGGACTCAGGTCGTTTCTGGAAATACCTATGTGATATCAGATTCCATCAAGGCAGTGAAGTATGGTGATACGTGGGTTACTAATCCACAGACACATGACAGTTCTGCCACACCGGAATACTATAATATCGACAATGGACTGACTTATCAGGTGAATGCAACGAATAATGCCTACGAGATTAAAAAGGGCAGTGAGACCATAACAGATACAACTCTTACGCAGGTTGGCACATATGATATTACACGCATAGAGAATGGAACTGTATTTGTACAAAAAATTGTATTGTACAAAACAGGTGACGTGAATGCGGATAATACAACAGATATAAAAGATTTAGTGGCGATCAAGGACGTGGTTGCAGGCAGCACAGAGTACGATCTGGCAGGAATGTACGCAGCTGATATGAATCGAAGCGGCACGGTAGACGCTGTTGACGTAAGAGGTCTGCGATATCAGCTTGCAAATGGTTTGAGTAGTTCAAAAGGTGTAAATATTCTGAACGGAAAAATGCCGATCACGGGATATGACGGACCGGAATATCAGTATTTGCTTGATCATCCGGATACCTATTCTTACATCAAGGATTTAGGTATCAACATGGTTGCCTTAGACAGAGAAGAAAGCGGAAGTAAGCTTTCTCAGTCTTTGTTCCAATTGAGTGAAGCAGAGAAAAACGGAATTAAGGTTTATATCAATAATGGTTATATTTATGATAAGGAGAATGCTGATGGCATTGCCGACTCTGATGGCTCAGTCAAGACGGACAGATATCGGAACATCACGGCTCAGTATGACGGATACCGTTCGTTTGCCGGATATTATCTTTATGACGAACCGTATTATAATGCAAAAGTCAACGGAAAATACTGTCTTGATGATTTGACGACGGCGTTTCAGGCATTGGCAAAGCAGGCAAATGTACATGGATTTATGAATCTGTTTCCGTATATTACGAATATGAATAACCAGCTTTCAGTTAATTCAAGTAATAAAAACATATTGACGAAAGACAGTTATCAGACATATGTAAAAAAAGCAAGCACGGTTGGTGCAGAATTTTTAAGTTATGATCTGTACCTACGGTCAGATAAAGCGGTGCAAAATGTTTTATTTTGGTCAAAAGAGAGTTATGAAATCCGTACAGAGCATTTTTATAAGAATCTGAGCTGGATGCGTGAGACGGCAGCTGAAGAAGGAAAGCCATATCATGCTTTCATACAAGTTGGTACTGATTTTAATGGGAAAAATACAGAGAACACAAAACAGAAGAATCTTACAACCGTTCAGGAAATGTATCTGGAAGCGAACGTGGCACTTGCAATGGGTGCAAAGGGACTGAATTATTATTCTCTTGTTCAGCCTTCCGAGTATGCGAAAAATACAGATAGTACATATGATTATCATCGTTCAGGATTATTGAGCGCCAATGGTGAAAAGAACAATGGTGCAGGTGGTGCAAATTATGAATATTATAATGCAGCCAAGAAGATTAATACTTATGTGGATAAGATTGATGAAGTATTAATGAATTCTGAGAATCAGGCACTTATCGTCACGAATAGTACAGTGAAAGGTTATTTGGGCGATACTGTGACATCATGGAATGAATTGAGCAGTGTCTCAGGAGATGAAATGCTGGTTGGATGTTTTAACTATTATGGAAAATCAGCATATCTGGTAGTTAATATCACACCGGATGAAGGCAAAACAGGTTCTTCCAAATCCGTTACGTTGAATTTTACCGGCAGTCCGGCTTATACATATACAGGCATGGATTGTGTGAGCCATTCAGGAAATGATAATGCATTGACTCTGACCATTCCGGCAGGGGAAAGTGTATTGGTTGTTATGGATTAAAAAAGTGAGGGAAGGCAATGATAAATAAAAAAAGAATGAAACGGCTTTTATGCGTGATGTTATCTGTCGCAATGGCCTGTGGCGTGATAACGGTGGCAGAACCTCAGAAAGCAGAGGCAAAATCGGAATCGGATTTTGTGGCGTATCAGGATTTCGAGACGGCTTCCGATTACGAGGGAAAATGGAGAAATCAAAGCACTAATCTTGGAAAACTGGAAGTTGTAACGGATATGGTACGATTCAGGAAGCAACCATATTATTTATGAAAAATCATCTTGGAATTACAGATGAAGAGATTACGACAATTTGCAATCTTCTGTTAGAATAGAAATAAGGTGAATATAAGGGACAGACAATTTTGAAAGGAAGTTGTCTGTCCCTTTTTAAAATGAAGTTATTCAATTTCAAATGAAAACAGATGAAATTGATCAGCACCTAATGTGGCAATCGGAATAAAGCGGATAGTTTTTACGAGCCAGTCAACTTCGTGGCATACAAAACGTTGATGATTGTTTTGTATATGTATGCTGTGTATGTCTCCGTTTTCGGATATGCCTTCGATTATATATTCACAAATCAAGGTTTCAGGCAGTTTGAACTTGGTCTGTACAAGCGGATAGTTGCAAGGCATGTTGTGGTATCCTCTGTTCAAGTCACTGTCAAAAATAAGCCTTATGTGGTTGAGTTGTGTATCGGATTCAAGTTCATATTCAATCATATCCCCTTGATTTCCCACCCAATAATTATTTTCGCCTCTGTCCACACCGTTTCGAACCAGTTCCTGAGAACATTTTGCCGTTTTAGTGAGCGTGGAGACTTCGCGGGAATGCCATGGGATATAGCAGTCATCCTGCATTAAAGTTTGCTGCAGTTTGTTTATATTTACATTTTCCAATCTTACATTGTCTGTAATCGCCTGTGCGACGGCAGTTCCTAATGCCTGTCCTAAAATAGAACAGGTTGCCATAACTCTTGATGAACTGAGTGCTGCATGGGTTACGCTGATGTTTCTTCCTGCAAAACATAAATTGTCAATGTTATTTGATATCATACATCTGAGAGGGATTCCCCAAGGTGTAGGTGCAGGGTGGTAGATGGTAGGATGTCCCTTGGTGTAATAAAAGCCTTCAGGGAAATGGTCATCCATTGTCCAGCCGGCGTAGGCAACCATATCGTCGAAATGTCCGCCGGCTTCCACATCATTTTGATTGACAATATATTTACCGATATACCGTCTGCTTTCTCTTTTTCCGGGTAAAAAGCCAATCCATTCCAGTTCCCAGTTTTCTACACCATGGTCACCATAATTTTTCATATGGTCCCAGACACCATAGCAGATTTTGAGCAACTCATCACGACAGCGGTCAGTATCGTGAATACAATCCCATTCACCACCGACCTCTATCCACCAGAAATTACTGTCGATGACATGATCCTTATATGGAAGTTCAGCATCCGTTTCGTATTTATATGCCCATTCGGGTGGTGTGAATTTTGTGGAATGGTCTGTTTCGCGAATCTGAAATAAACAACTCATCCCCATTGTCTTATAATCGGGTGTATCAGGCGGGATGGTTTCGTCAAAATCAGACTTCCCTTCCCGACCATACATGAATTCTGCACCTGAGAGCGTGGAAAGAATAGAATCTCCCGAACAATCAGCAAAATATTTAGCCGATACCATATGAAACGTCTCGGCATTGGACTGCCATGCTTTTACATTCACTATTTTTTGTCCGTCCATAACGCAATCAAGACAGCTTGAATTGAGCAGCAATGTGAGATTGTTTTCTGCAATCGCTTTTTGATAAAGCACACTGTCCCATATAGGGTATTTGAGAGAAGGATTCTGGTAGAAATTTTCTAAAATGATTTCCTCAATGATACCGCTTTCCCTGTTATCCAGACCATGACAGCCACATATCCACATCCTGATCTCGCTGGATGCATTCCCACCCAGAACAGAACGGTCATGTATAAGGACTACTTTTATACCATGTCTTGCAGCGGCAATAGCACAACACAGTCCGGACATTCCGCCACCGATTATGCATAAGTCTGTTTCATATTGTAAAGTTTTCATGTCGACTCTCCTTCGTGTATGTTTTATTTTATTATACTAGTAAAACAAATTCAGCACCTTGAATTTTCTGCAAAATACCTTTACATTTTCGCAATTATTCGTATAATTTATTATGGTGATGATTATGAGGAATAAACTTATTGAGGATATAAACAATTATATTTCCTATCTTAACAGTAATGGATTAGAAGTATCTGTACATGGGAAACTGGTGAGCGGTCTTTTGGAACATAATGTCCATGGAAATCATTTTTGTACATATATAAAGATGAATGACGCTGCATGGAAAAAATGTGTAAAATGTCAGCAGAAGGTCTTTGACCGGTGCAAACAGGACTACTTGTTTGGTATGTGCTATGCCGGTGTTGAAGAATATGTGTTTTATGTGGATGAGAAAACGTTTATCAGTGTCAGCGGATACGGGATAAATAAAGAAAAAGCCCGGGAGCGGTTAGAACATCTGTCGAGGGAATATCATTTTGATAAATCAGAACTTTTCATGGTTTATGAGCGAGGATTAAAGCATGAAAAAGATGATGTACATGAGATGAAAACGTTGATTAAACCGTTATGTCACATGTTGACACTTTTGCAGATCATGAACAGTAGCAGTTCCGTTGTGGAATCAAGAAGCAAAACATTTGATTCGATTTTAACATTCGTCCAGGGGAATTTTACGCAGGATATTACTTTAATGAGTATTGCGGATGCCTGTGCATGTTCTGAATCTACGGTTTCACATTTGTTTAAAGAGTATACCGGTCAGTCTGTGAAGAAGTATATGAACCATCTTAGAATCGGTCAGGCGGAAAAAATATTGTTGTCTACTGAAATTTCAATAAGCAATATTGCTGTTTTATGTGGATTTTCGGATAGTAATTATTTTTCGACTGTATTTAAAAAAAGATTTGGTGTGTCCCCTGCCAAATACAGAGAACTCAAATTAGGTAAATCTGATAAAAAATCGACATAAAATTATGCAATTAGAAAAAAATCGTCGAAAATCCAATTTTTACCAATTTTTTTCTTGCACATGTTGTATCTGTGTGTTAATATGTGATTACAATCACAAGCAACATCGCAATTGCGATTGCATATGATGTGTGACCGTGTGAAAAGAACGCTGCGAAACAGAAAGAACTGTTCCGCAGGTAACTAATAAATCAACTGCCCTGTAATGGGGATACCTTCCTCTACCTTTTTTACGGTGGAACGAAGAATGTCTTCCGCAATTGAGCGAAGATCCATTGCAAGTGTTTCGTCAATGATTTGTTTCCGTTCTTTTTCGCCAATGTCATAAAGTTTGAGCGAACAGTCCAAGAAACGGGTTATTTTGGCTTCGATGGTAAAGTACATATCGCAAGGAACTGCCATGTATCCGCGAATCATACTTGCTGAAGCAATTTCCATTTCATAAAAATCCTTGGCTTTTGCTTCCGGCTGATATGGGCTGAAAACCTTGTAAAGCCGTTCTGACATTACCCGGTAGATGTAGGTGCTGGTAGAAGGAAGAGAATATGCTGTTACGTACAAATCACGCAGCTGTTCACTTAATTCTGCTGTATGTAATTCTAGTCCGGCTTCTACTGCACAGATCAGCATGGGATCATCCGAACCACTGATTTTTTGTGCTAAGTCGTATTGACCTACAAAAATCCATTTGACCAAATCTAAAAGTAAGGCATCTTTGCTTGGATAAGCCCGAAAGAATGAACTTGGCGTCATTCCGGCATTACGGGCAATCACCGCGGTAGTTGCACCATCATAACCATTTTCTAAAAACTGAATTATAGCCGCACGCAGCATTTTCTGTTGCGTCAACAGGCCACTTGGTTGTTTTCCTCTAGGTGGCATTTTATCACTCCTTTTTGTTAGCGTACTTGCAATTACGGTTACATTATAGCATGGTAGATTTGTGAATACAAGTGTAAAAACATTTTGG
>CAZXQK010000050.1:0-7453 GCA_964642785.1 uncultured Faecalimonas sp. | reverse complement strand
ATCTGCTCCCATGGACAGCCCTGCCATGAACATTTCATCGAATCCATTGTAAATTACCTTATTCCGGTATGAACTCTTAATCTGTTCCATTGCAAAATAATCAGAAGATGTATGTTTTACTCCCAAGAAACGCTCATCTGATAAAAATTCACCAATGTTATCTGCAGACAGACTGACTCCTGAAAATGCCGGAAAATTATAGATTAACATTGGTAAATCCACTGCATTTACAATGTCATAATAATATTTCTTTATTTCCGCAAAAGAAAATTTGTAATAAAATGGTGCTACGGCTGAAATGGCATCATAACCGAATTCTTTCGCTTTTTTTGCGAGACGGATAGCCTGTGCCGTTGAAATACTGCCAATATGAGCAATCAGAGTTACCCTTCCCTTTCCTACTCTGCTGACCGTATCCATAACCTGAATCCGTTCCTCCTCCGTAAGCAGAAAGGCTTCTGCTGTACTTCCACCAACATAAAAGCCGTTCACACCTTTGCAAATATTAAAGTCTGCAATCTTTTCCAACACCTTTGTATTCACACGATTCATTTCATCAAACGGAGTTAATAATGCCGGAAAAATTCCTTTAAATTTTTGTTCCATACCTTCCCTCTCCTGTAACATTTTTATTCCTCATATACACCGTAAGAAGACAGACAGTGCTTTCCTATGGTATAAAGCAGTCTTTCGACATCCATCTGCATGTCAAGTGTCGGTTCCAAAAGTCTTGTATCATGTTCAAACACATGTCGTCCTCCATGAACGCTGCACGATTTTCGAAGTGCGGCAATCGCTTCAAATGTAAAACAACCGTGATATCCTGCGTCGATCAACCCATGCATTACATCATCCATATTGAGTGTCCCAAAGTATGGAATTGTGTGCTCATCTCCGTGCCCGCTGTTATCATGAACATGGATTCCGTAAAGTTCTGTACCAAGTGCAGTCAGCTGTTCATACTGACTGCCTTCTAAATTTCCATGTCCGGTATCCCACACCGCATGCAAAAGCGGATGATTCACATACTTCAAAAAATCAACCATCTGATTCCCTGTAAGAAAATAATAACAATCGCCAAGATTTTTTTTAGTTGTGTTTTCTATCAGTACGTTAACACCTGTTCTTTCCATTACCGGAAATAAGTATTGGTAAAATGCGAAATTCTCATGAAAAAATTCTTCTTTCCCAATGTGTTTTCTCCATCCGGAATGCACGACTGTCTGTGGAATTCCAAGAATTTCGCATATCTCAATGGAACGGTTTGTAATCTCAATCAGATGATCCCGTTGATCAACTCTAAGCGGATTACCACCCGGAGAATGAGCCTGCACAAACTTCATATCCAGCTTTTCCGCATGCTCACGAATCCTTTTCGCCTCATCCATCCAGTCAGCACACTCGCATAATCTTTTGCTGATACCCATGTCTACATAATGGAAACCGGCTTCATGTATAAAACTGATCAGTTGCTCATAAGTATCTGCCCATCTGCCAAAATCCGATGTGGTTGTTGCCAATTTCATGTCAAGTTCATCCTCCTGTTACTTTTTCTTAAATGCCGACAGCACCGGAAGTGCACCATCTACTGTAGACCATGCCTGGCCCCACGACAATTTTCCCATTTTATTCTTAGCTGATTCACCTATAATTGCTGACTGTGATACCACCGTAGTTGATACTTTATTTGTAAATCCAGTGCTTGCATCTGCAGATGCAGTACGATCCGTTGATTCTGATGTACGATAATTGTTTGCTCCTGTCATACTGGAACCTATTTTCAAATGTCCATATACACCATATTTTTTATTTGTTTTCTGCTTATCATTTACCTTCAACACACCATCAAACAAAGAATCATTGATCACGGTACTTCCCGATTTTCCTTGTCCAGTACACCCGATAAATCCGCCGGCTTGAGGAGAATCAGGTCCCTGAGTTACATCAATCATTCCAGAAACCAGGCAACTCTGAACCGTAAGTTTTGCACCATTCAACACGATACCTGCCAAACCGCCGACTGCCTGTCCTTTTCCTGTATTCGTTTTCAATTTTCCTGCAAACCAGCAATTAGAAATTCTTGCTTCTGTACCACTTACCTGTCCTGCAAGACCTCCGGAACGCGTACCCGTACAGTCAATGAGTGCCTCACTATATACAGTATCAAGAGTACCGCTCAAAATACCGGTAATACTTCCCACATCGGCAACGGTTGTTCTGAAATAACTGTTATTCAACTTCAGATTACATACTTTCGCCGTACTTTTAATAGAACTGAACAAACCAACCCATCTGCTGTCTGTATTCAGATACAGTCCGCTGATACTGTGCATGTTACCGTCAAAGATACCTGCAAATGGTTTTGTCTGGCTTCCGATTGGTGTCCATTGATAATCCGGTGTCTTGACATTCCACTCACCGGCATTACCTGTATTTACAACAATGTCTGCACCAAGTTTAATAACCTTTCCTTCGAAGTCATCATCAGCAGATAATGTTGCCAATCCATAAAGATCTGCTGCATCCATCAAAATATATGGATCATCTGCTGTACCTTTTGCAGACTCCTTCCAACTGAAATCAATCATTTTCTGAATCTTGCTCAGAGATGCAACCTGTTCTGCAAAGGATTTCAAAACCGGATGAGTCTCCGTCGGGTTATCAGCAACTGCCCAGTAATTTTCGAAATCCAGAATCGTCCATTGATATCCCTTGTATCCTTTGATACTGCTTTCATCCACCCGGAATGCCTTTCCCGAGATATTGGCTGCTAAACCTCCTGAGATCTGTTTACAACTTTCTGCCGTTACATAAGTTCCGGTAATGGTAGTTTTTCCGTCACTATATCCGACAAGTGAACCATAACCGGAAGTACCGCTCAATGCCTCACTGCTGCACAGGATATGCCCGGTGTTCAGGCAGCCAAGAATGACTGTATCTGCGCCGGCAAATACCTGTCCGACAAGTCCTCCGCCTAACGGTACAATATTCTTATTTGCTGCACTTGTCTGAATTGTGTAAGCCGTAACATCCACTTCTCCACTGTTCAGGCAATTTGTGATCTTTGTTCCGGTTCCGTTGACCAGACCAATTAAACCGCCGGTTCTTCTATAATCCAGGTGATTACCTGTTGCAATTACCTTTCCTGCAAACCAGCAATTATTGATAACCGTTCCTTCTCCCAAAAGCTGACCGACAAGTCCTCCCACGCGGGCGTTAGAACTGATTACGGTTGCAGAACTCTTCACTGTATCAATCGTTCCGCCTCCACGTCCGACAATACTTCCACAGTCACCTGCCGTGGTTCTGATATAACTGTCTTCCAGACAAAGATTCCTGATAATGGCACTGTCCGCAGTTACTGCAAACAGACCGGCAAAACGATCCGTCGTATCAAGATAAAGCCCTCGAATGCTCTGCATGTTACCATCAAACGTTCCTGCAAATGGTTTTGCCTGTGATCCGATTGGTGTCCATGCATACCCCGGATTGCTCATATCCGCATTAATGACAATGTCTGCACCCAGTTTTACCATCTTGCCTGAGAAATCATGTTCCAACGAAAGTTTTGCAAATCCATAGAGATCTGCTGCATCCATCAGCACATAAGTATCCTGACTGTCATCATACCAGCTGAAATCAATCATCTTATCTATTCCGGCAATCGTCGGGATATGATTTGCAAAGGACTTTAAAATAGGAGTGCTTTCCATAACCACTGCCCAATAATCCGCAAAATCAAGAACTGTCCACTGATATCCTTTATATCCTGTAATACTTGCCGCCGTTACCTTTAATCCTGTTCCTGATATATTCTTTGCCAAACCACCTGAAATCTGTTTACAACTCTCAGTGGTTGCATATGTATCTGAAATCTTGGTAGTACCATCACTATAACCGATAATGGAACCATACCCGTAAGTTTCCTTCAATGCCTCATCACTGCACAAAATTCTTCCGGTATTCATACATCCTGCAATAGTCAGTGATGTTTCCTTAAATACATGTCCGACGATGCCTCCGGATAACGGCACGATCAAAGTACTTGTTGCACTATTATGTGTAGTGTATGCCGAAGTATCCACAATTCCACTGTTCAGACAGTTCGTGATCCTGACATTTTTTCCATTGGACAGTCCGACCAATCCACCGGTTCTTCTGTAATCCAAGTGATTACCTGTTGCGATTACCTCTCCTGCAAACCAGCAGTTATTGATAACCGTTCCTTCTCCTAGAAGCTGACCGACAAGTCCTCCCACGCGGGCATTGGAACTGACTACAATAGTCGAACTTTTTACCGTGTCAATAGTTCCTCCTCCACGTCCGACGATACTTCCACAGTCGCCTGCCGTAGTTTCAATATAACTGTTGACCAGACTGAAATTTTTGATCACGGTATTTTCGGTTGACAAAGCAAATAACCCTGCGTATCGGTCATCCGTGTTCAGATAAATGCCGCTGATACTGTGCATGTTACCGTCAAAGGTACCTGCAAAAGGATACTTTTCAGATCCGATTGGCAGCCATTCATACGCCGGTGCATGCTGTCTCCAAGCTGCCGCATCACCTGTATTTACAGTAATATCTGCACCCAGTTTCACCGTTTTACCCTCAAAATCCGTATTATAACACAGCAAAGTAAAGCCATATAAATCTTTCCGTGAATCGATGACATAATTGTTCCTGCCATCACGATACCAACTGATATCATACATTTTCTCGATTCCGGACAAACTTGGAATCTCATTTGCAAAAGATCTTAAAACCGGCGTATTTCCTTTTACAACCGCCCAATACTGGTCAAAATCAAGAAACGTCCATTGATATGCATGATATCCCTCCAATAGTTCAGTGCCAAACACAGCTACTTCTCCTGCCTCACTGTTTCTCACGGCATGTAATGTACAACTGTCAGACAGACTGTATGTATTGGATAAAACGATCGAACCGTCTATGTATCCGACCACAGAACCATAAGCAGCGGTTGCAGCATCGCTGACCTTCACGTTTCCGGCATTCAGCGAATTCTTCAAAGTCAATTTCACATCTTTCATGACATGACCGACCAAACCTCCGGCAAGTGGTGCTACAATAGCCTGATTCTTTTCATTCGGAGTCCTGTATTGTGATGCATCAATTATTCCTGTATTCAGGCAATTATCCATCGTTCCATTCGAGATAAGGACTCCCACAAGTCCACCGGTTTTCCTGTCTGAAATGGAATTTCCTTTATGTATTACCTGCCCGTCAAACCAACAGTTTGTCATAGAAAATGTACTTTTACCGGGTACCTGCCCTACAAGTCCGCCCAGGTTTGTCGTCGTTCCAACAACAATTGCATTACAATAAATGGTGTCAAAAGTGCCCCGTCCACGACCTGCAACACCTCCAAAGGATTGTGCCGTCGAACACAAATAACTGTTTTCCAATTTGAAATTCTTTATGACTGCCTCATCACTCGTCGTCGAAAAGAATCCGGAATAATTTGTTCCTGCCGTCAGATAAATTCCACTGACACTGTGCATCTCTCCGTCAAAGGTACCTGCAAAAGGAACAGACTCTGATCCCACGGACAGCCACTGATATTCCGGAGCCTCTGTCATCCAATCTTTCGCATTCCCCTCGTTGACCACGATATCTGCGCCTAAAACTACTGTTTTCTCCGAGAAATTCACAGAACGGGAAAGAATGGCAAATCCATATAATTCCTTTCTATCAGTAATGGTAAACTCGGATTTTTTCGCGTCGTACCAGGAAATATCAAATTGTTTCTCGACTCCCTTCACATCCGGTACACCAGCCGCAAATTCTTTCAAAACCGGCGTTCCATTTTCCTGAACAGCCCAGTATTCTTCAAAATCTAATGTTGTCCACTGATATCCGGAATATCCTCTCAACATATCTTCTGTGTATTCTACCGGATAAGCTGTACTGACACCCAATACAGCACCGATCGACTTTTTAAAACTTTCCAACGTGGTGTAGGTATCGGACAGATTTAATTGTCCTTCTACAACACCAACGATAGAACCTACTGCAATTCCATAATCATTTCTTAAACTTCCCGTGTTTAAGCAATCTTTGATTGCAACTCTCGCAGATGGTGCAACATTCCCGACAATACCGCCCAGATTCACACCTTTTCCATCCAATGTGGAAGACAGGATTCCCGTATTCAGACAATGTTCGATTTTATTTTGTCCGTTTGTATCACAAACCCGTCCTACAATACCTCCGGCATAACGTCCAAAGTTCCCTTGTACCATCAATAAACCGTCAAACCAGCAATTTGTTACCGTGTGCGAACCGGTTGCATCCAACATCCCGATCAGACCGCCACTGTTCTGTTTATATGTCAAAACCGTGGCATTACTGTAAATAGAGTCGAAGGTTCCCCCTCCATGACTGCTAATACTTCCGACACCTTCATTAAAGTCACTGTAAAAGAAACTATTCACCAAACTGAAATTCTTAATGACACAGGATTCTTGTGTGTTGGTAAATAATCCTGTCGCTTCACGGACAATTTCCTTGTCCGTTGCCTGATATACAAACCCATAGCCACAAATACCACTGATAGTATGTCCCTGACCATCAAAAGTTCCTGCAAAATTCTTGATGGGATTCCAAATATGCTCCGGTATTACATCTTCCCACTCCGTTGACACACCTTCGTTGTCAACAAGATCAGAACCCAATTTGATAACCTGATCCTCAAAATCATAGTATTCTGAGAGTTCAGAAAACTCCCGAAACTGATTGATGGTAGTAATGGTAAATTCT
This sequence comes from uncultured Faecalimonas sp., assembly GCA_964642785.1. GTDB lineage: Bacteria > Bacillota > Clostridia > Lachnospirales > Lachnospiraceae > Faecalimonas. The sequence goes on along the minus strand of CAZXQK010000050.1, from coordinate 670 downwards.
GTTCCATTTTCATCATACCAGTCAATCCCGAGCACATTGCCTTCCTTCACGATTTCCCGTTTGTTCAGTCTCCATATTCCCACAGAAGCCGCAAACAATAAAACCATGATTCCCAAACATAGAGACAATGTTTTGATTTTTTTCTTCATAAAGAACTCCTTTCCTCATTTATTCTTCTGTTCCAAATTTCTGTGGAAGCGTTACGGCACTTCCTTTCACATACGGAAATGTTAAGACTTTCGTTCCGTTTTCCCACGAAATTGCCTCTTCCACAACAGACACCATATATTCATTCTGAGTTTTTCGTCCGATAAATGTTCCCTCACTGTTAACCGTTCCGACTGCACGGGTAGGCCAAAACGCAGTTTTGATGTTTCCAAGCCTATGTATGATCTGCTTATAAACATTGATTCCGTGATGAGGCACCTGATAGACATCCAGATCAAAGTACTCCTTATCATACATCTCCGTATAAACTAACTGCGAACACCAATCTGTATCAGCTGTCAGCATTACCTTCTGCTCTTCAATCATCAACATCATCACCGTGGATGTGGCATTCCATGTATCCCATTCCTCCGGAGGCAGCAGTTCCATGGTATAGATCATATCAATCGTAAGATCATTAAAATAATATCGCTCCCCTAAACGTGGATGATACAAATTCGTT
>CAZXQK010000049.1:0-7519 GCA_964642785.1 uncultured Faecalimonas sp. | reverse complement strand
TAAACCGGAAAATACCTTGCACCGGCAGTGAAACAGTTTCTCCAATACCGGAAGCACCAGTAAAATTCCAAGAATTGCCCCGTAAGACAGTAAGAATCCTGCATCCGTCAGATAAAGCGGCTGTCTTCCCACTGTAATGGCAGCTGCAACCATCAGTGCAGTCAGCATATCATACACCCGTCCCGTCATTTCTGCCCCTATGCGGAACAATAACATGACATATGCCCGAAAAACGGACACGCCAAATCCAATCATACATCCATAAAGGCTGAGTAAGAAAACCGCACAAAGTCCGGACACACCATACCCAAGTCCCATTTTGCGCAGAACCTGATACAGTCCAAGTCCGATAAAAGAAATGTGCAGACCGGAGATTGCCAGAATATGTCCGATTCCGTTTTTCTGATACAGTTCTTTCACTTCCTGATCCATGTCGTTTTTTTCACCCAACAGCATGGCCGCCAGAACGGCACCATTTGCTTCCCCCATAGTTTCACAAAGCGTTTCTTTCCACTTCTGTTTGAATTGATACAATCTTTCCTGCCATCCATCTGTCTCTCCTGAAAGAACACGGATTTCCTCACACCGGAGCACACCGTATATCTTCTGCCTTGCATAAAACTTCTTTTGGTCAAAATTTCCCGGATTTCTCGCTTCTTCCAAACAGCCTGTCATACCTCTGACGGAAACATACTGACCGATTGCAACCTCTGTAAACTTATTATCATATACCATAATCTGAACATCCGAAACGGAATTGTTTCTAAGATATAACACACGAACATTTGATTTGTCTGTTTTTTGATACACCTGACCTTGTATGTACACAGACGTTTCTTTTTCCTCATAGAAGATAGATGAGGCAGGAATGCGAAAAGCCCCTTCCCCGCCTTTCACTATCAGTAGGAATGTCTGCAAGAGCAGGAAACACATACATACAAAGCATAACGGCCTTGTCTTTCTCATGCTATTTTCCCTCCAGCAGATTTGCATTCCATTCCAGCGGTTTACTCAAATCAATCTTATTTTTATAAACCACATCACTTGCACCGTCAATCAGAATCTGCACTTTTGTCACATTTCCGTTATCGATGACAGAATTTACAATCGAATAAATCACAACCTCCGGATTCAAGTCATAACTGTCTGATACAAACTTGGAATCCAGATTCACATAACAGATTCCTTCTTTTACAGACACACCCAAAATAACGGTCGTTTTGGGAATCGTCGCCTGCAAATCAGAAGAACTTGTCCCCTTCAGCAATTGCTCTACAACCAATCGTTCAATGGCAGTATTTACATTATAACGGACACCACTTTTCTTTGCCACACTCAAAGACTTCCCATCTTTTCCTGCAAAATAAAGTTTCAAATCCGTCGTCTGATATGAGTCAATGGAAGAACCTGTACTCTGCACGAAATCTTCTGCCCGCATCATGCCAATCACATTTCCATTACTGTCTGTCAACGCTTCGCCATTCACGTAAAAACTGACAAAATTCACGTTGTCCACCTGTGCCAAAGTCTGCACAAACGCAGCTCTCACCAAAACTTCCTTCGTCTTACTCAGTTTCGCATATGCGGCATTAAAATAAATATCCAGATACCCCCGGTCATTCTCCCATTTTTCTACCTTTACCTCTTTCGGCAAAACAGAATGACTCTTTAATTTGTCCAAAGCACCATCTACCGTTGTCTTTGGATATGTTTCCTGAATCAGGGCATTCTCGTCCGCATTCAGGTAATACACATACATTTCCGGTGTTCCTTTCTTCTCTGTACAGGCACTCATCACAAAGCACAGCAGAGTCAAAAGCAACACCCCTGTCTTTTTCTTCATACTATTCCTCATTTCCTTATGCAATATAAGTCAGTGGAATCCGAACCGTAAAGGTCGTACCCACACCCTCTTCACTGTGAACCTTGACCGCACCTCGATGCATGATCACTGCACTGCGGGCAATGGCAAGACCCAGTCCCGTTCCACCGATTTCCCTTGAATGAGATTTGTCTACCCGGTAGAAACGTTCAAAAATATGGTCCAAAGAATCCTGCGGTATCCCCATGCCGGAGTCCGCAACCTTCACGTAAAAATATTTATGGTCGGCATTCAAAGAAACCTGTACCCATCCTTCTTCCTTGTTATATTTCACTGCATTTTCCACCAGATTGGAAATGGCAAGGGTGAACTTCACCTCGTCGACCTCAGCCGTAACCGGTCGGAAACTTTCAAACACCAGTTCCACATTCTGCATCGCTGCAATCGGACGAAGGCGTTTCAAAATACGCTCCACCAATTCATTGATATTCTCCGGCTTCACGTTCAGATCCGTTGACGTCTTATCCATCTTTACCAGTGATAACAAATCCGTGATAATCTTATTTTCACGCTCGATTTCTTCCGTAATGTCTCCCATGAACTCCTTATAAAGTTCGACCGGCACATCTTCCTGTGCGAGCAGAGAATCTGCCAGTACCTTCATGGAAGTCAGCGGTGTTTTTAACTCATGGGACACATTTGAAACAAATTCCTGTCTGGAATCATCCAAAATCTTCATACGTCCAAGCATCTTATTAAATGCTTCCGAAATGTCTGCCGTCTCCCGATATGTATCAACATGAAGGAATTCGCTGTCATACCCTTGCGTTACATCGGAAATACCTTTCACAATAGTGCCAAGAGGCTTCAGCATCCGATTTGCGATAAACACACCAAAAAACAGAATGATCAACAATACAATCCAAATCAGAATATCCGCTTTTTCTTCCAATTCTATCATGGTTTCATGAATGATATCCGTAGAAACACTGACCAAAATCACTCCTTCTACCGTTTCGTTTTTTTGAGAAGCCACTGTAATCGGTGATGTCACATCAATATACTGTGCTTCCGAATCATAGTAACTGGTTCCACTCCCCGAAAAACAGGTGATCACATCCGGCGAAATCATGGTTTTTCCTTCATCTGTTCCGAAAGTATCTTTCACAATCTTAAAATCATCATCTACCACAATCACACGCCCGTTATAAATATTAGAAAACTGAGACAGTTCCGCATCGATCACCTCCGACTGTGGCGTTTTCAAATAAATACTTTTTGAGAGCTGATTCGACAAAATCGTGCACTGCTCCTGTATCTCTGCAATTCGCCATGCAACCGCTCTGTCCTCATAAGAACTTACCACCACTTCCTTTACTATAAAGCAAGCAATGCTGCTTACAATAATAAGCAGCACAACAATCCGGAAACGCAGACTTTTCCATATTTTATTCACAAACTTTAATCTAGCCTTTAAAATAGTAACCCACTCCCCACTTTGTATATACATATTTCGGATTGCTAGGAAGTTTCTCAATCTTTTCTCTCAAGCGCCGGATATGTACATCAACGGTTCTTGCATCTCCCGGATAAGAAGATCCCCATATTAATTCCAGCAATTGTTCTCTGCTGTACACTTTATCCGGATTCATAGCCAGAAGTTCCAACACATCAAACTCTTTTGTCGTCAGATTCACTTCCGCTCCTTCCACAAACACACGACGATTCTCACGATCAATCTTCATGTCATGCTTTTCTATCACCTTACCCTCTTCCTGCTTCTCATCTTTCCTTCGGCCACGCCGCATGATTGCTTTGATCCTTGCCTTGACTTCCAAAATATTAAATGGCTTTGTAATATAATCATCAGCGCCATAATCCAAGCCTAAAATCTTATCCATGTCATCACCTTTTGCGGTCAGCATGATAATCGGGACATCGGAAAACTCACGTACCTGCCGGCACACTTCAAATCCGTCCATCTTCGGAAGCATCACATCCAGCAGAATCAGATCATATTCTGTATTCTTTATCATCTCCAATGCTTCCTCACCATCGTATGCACAATCTGCCTCCAGTCCGTCCTGAAGAAGACTGAAACGGATTCCCTTTACAATTAATTTTTCGTCGTCAACAACCAACACTCGTTTTCCCATGAATATCGCCCCTTTTATACTTTAATAAAATCTTTGATTTTTTCAAACAACCCTTCTTTGATACCGGAAACCTTCATAATGTCCTCAATGGTCTGAAAGCCGCCATTCTGTTCCCGATATTTGATAATGCTCTCTGCTCTGGACTCTCCCACTCCCGAAAGTGTCATAAGTTCCTCTTTGGAAGCCCGATTCAAATCCACTTTTCCATCGGATATGGTTTCCACCGCCTCATCTATAGTCGGCACATACACTGTCATCTCATCTTCCAACACCTGTGCCTGATTCACTCCGGTGGTTGCCGCATCTTCCCGAAATCCTCCTGCCAGTTCCACCGCTTCATAAATCCGGCTTCCTTCCGACAGCCTGTATACGCCCTCCTGCATCACCGCACCGCAGACATATACATAAATTTCCTCCGAAGACCCGTCTTCCTCATTCTCCGTCTGTGTCATCTCATCCGGTGATGTCAGGGAAATCGCCTCATTTCCCTTATCTTTACAACCGGCAACACTCACAAGCAGACCTAATATAATACATAATAACTGATATCTTCGCATTCTTTCCTCCGCAGTTTCTGCGACAGAAGACCCCTCTATGCTTAGACAGTTTTATTTTATCGAATTTCTTCCGAAATTACAACCCACATTTTACTTCCATTGGAAAATTGCAATCCCTGCTGCCGCAATACCAAGACCAATGAGTTTTCGCCACTCAAAAGGTTCCTTTTCCATGCCAAACAGTCCGAATAGTTCAATCAGATATGATACAAGAAGCTGAGCGGTCACAATCAGAAGTGCCGACCTTGCAGGTCCCAAAAGTTCCACACTTTTGATCACCGTCCAAGTAATGCCCGCTCCGATCACACCACCCAAAAGCACATATTTCGGTTCCACCTTTGTCAATGCCATGACAGAGTCCCTTCCTGCTATCAGCCACGCTCCTGCGCAGACTAAAAAAGCAGTCAACTGTACCCATCCGTTAGACACCCACATGCCGGTCGTCTTTGTCACCTGCGTATTAAAGACACCCTGTACACTCATCAATGCACCGGAAACCAATGCTATTACAAATCCTATCATTCGAAAACCTCCTTCCGTCTTATACGGAAAGTATTTCCAAATACCAATTCTTTTATGCCTGAAGTGCAAGACTTAACTTTTCACACATTTCATCTATGTGTTGCTTTTCAATCACAAGTGGCGGCACTATCCGCAGTACATTTCCACTTGCGGAAATGACAATCAGTCCGTATTCCAATGCTTTTTGGATCACTTCGCCAACCGGTCTTTCAAGCACCAGGCCCTGCATCATTCCTACGCCGCGCCGTTCCTTTACCACGTCGCTTTCTTTTGCCAGTATTTCCAGTTTTTCTTCCAGATAAGCACTTACTTCCTGTACGTGCTGCAGAATCTGTTCCTCATCAAATATCTGAAGTACCGTTTCTACTGCTGTGCAGACCAGCGGATTTCCACCGTAAGTCGTTCCATGATCCCCCGGAGTCAAAGACAGTTCTGCCACCTGCTCCGTCATGGCAAACGCCCCCACCGGAACACCATTTCCGATTGCCTTCGCCATCGCCATGATATCCGGTTTTACACCATATCCCTGCCATGCAAACATACTTCCGGTTCGTCCCATACCACATTGGATTTCATCAAAAATCAACAGAATATCCTGCTCGTCACAAAGTGCTCTCACCTGTTTCAAGAACTCTGTCTTTGCCGGATAAATGCCGCCTTCTCCCTGTATCGGTTCCAGAATAATGGCACAAGTCTTGTCCGTCACCTGTGCTTTCACGCTTTCAAAATCATTAAATGCCGCAAACTTCACACCGCCAATCAATGGTTCAAACGGTGTACGGTAATGCGCATTTCCTGTTACCGAAACAGCACCCATACTCCTTCCATGGAACGAATGTTCCATGGCAACAAACTCATATTTTCCCGTACCTTTTGTATACGCATACTTTCTTGCCGCCTTTAAGGCACCCTCAATTGCTTCCGTACCACTGTTCGTAAAAAACACACGATCCATTTGTGTGGCTTCCTTCAGACTTTGAGAAGCCTTCGCCACCGGTTTGCTATAGAACAAATTGGAAGTATGTGTCAGCATATCCACCTGTTCTTTTAAGCAAGCCGTAAACTTCGGATGCCCGTATCCCAATGAGCATACCGCAATTCCCGCTGCAAAATCCAGATATTTCTTCCCATCTGTATCGTACAGATACACACCTTCCCCTTTTTCTAAGACAATCGGATACCGATTGTATGTATGAAGCAACGCTTCGTCTGCCTGTTCAATATACTTATCCATGATAAAACCCACTTCCGTCATCTTTTAAAATTGCAGTTCCGATTCCTTTATTCGTAAAGATTTCCAACAAAAGACAATGTGGAATCCGACCGTCCAAAATATGCACTCCCGTAACACCGCTTTCAATTGCATCCACGCAGTTCTGCAGTTTTGGAAGCATTCCGCCTCCAATATAACCTTCTGCCATTAAATTCTTCGCCTCCGATACGGTAAGCTGTGAAATCAAGGTCTCCGGATCTTTCGGATCCTTATACACCCCTTCGATATCTGTAAGGAACGCTAATTTTTCTGCCCCCATTGCCTGCGCAATTGCACACGCTGCATCATCTGCATTGATGTTATATGTCTGATAAGACTCATCCATCCCGATCGGACAAATCACAGGCAGGAAATCCTTTTCCAGTAAATCCCACAGAATCTGTGCATTTACTTCCTTGACATCTCCTACAAATCCAATGTCTTCCCCATTGGAATACTTCTTATCAACCTTCAGAAGGCCGCCATCCTTTCCGCTGATTCCGATTGCACGAACTCCCAACGCTTCCACCAGCTGTACCAGACTTTTGTTGACTTTCCCAAGTACCATTTCTACAATTTCCATGGTGGCATCATCAGTCACACGAAGTCCGTTGATAAACTTCGATTCCATCCCGACACGTTCTACCATACGACTGATATCTTTCCCGCCGCCATGCACAATGATTGGCTTAAATCCTACCAGTTTCAAAAGGGTCACATCCTGAATGACTCTTTTTTTCAGACTCTCATCCACCATGGCACTTCCGCCATATTTGACCACGATGACCTTTCGATTGAATTTTTGGATATACGGAAGTGCTTCAATCAGCACCTCTGCCTTGCTTAAATACTTTTCCAATTTCTGTTCCATGACTAACTCCTATAATCTGCGTTTATTGTAATGTATCCATGTGTCAGATCACAGCCCCATGCAGTAGCTTTCTCTGTTCCCATTTTGATATCTGCAGTCGCAATAACAACCGGTTTTGACAAAATCTCCGTTGCCATAACTTCACTATAACCGGTGCTGACACCATTTTCCACAATCTGAATTTTCCCGGCTTCACTTTCAAAGAACAAATCCACTTTCTCCGGGTCAAACTGCACACCCGAATATCCCATGGCACAGATAATACGTCCCCAGTTTGCATCATGCCCTGCAATGGCAGTCTTTACCAGATTCGAGCAGGCAATAGACTTACTTAACACC
>CAZXQK010000048.1:0-7531 GCA_964642785.1 uncultured Faecalimonas sp. | reverse complement strand
TCCAGAGCTTCTCCTGTATAAGAACAAAAAGCAGTCGGAATATAAAGGATCGCCCCTGTTCCCGTTGCATCTTTCTTGATAAATGCCGGAGACGTCGGATCCCATGCTGTGTACCCCCGTGCCTCAAAAGTTGCCCGAAGTCCACCTGACGGGAATGAAGACGCATCTGACTCTCCCTTAATCAAGGCTTTTCCCGAAAACTCCATCAGCACTTTTCCTTCTGTTGTCGGAGTCGAAATAAAGGCATCGTGCTTCTCAGCCGTTGCACCGGTCAATGGCTGAAACCAGTGAGAATAATGTGTTGCACCATTTTCAATCGCCCACTCTTTCATAGCCTGTGCCACCGCATCCGCAGTAGAACGCTGCAGTTCTTTTCCTTCTTGAATTGTTCGTTTCAATTCTTTGTATACTTCTTCAGACAAACGTTCCTGCATCACTGCATCATTAAACACGTTTTCTCCAAAAATCTCTGCCACGTTCATAAACCTGCTCATATTCAATCCTTCCTTTTCGACAAATAATACCCTTATAAAATACTCTAATTCCATTGAAAATGCAAGGTGTTTTGCACAAAAACAAAAGGGTGACAGAACAAAAATCCCATCACCCAATACATTTAAAATCTGTACTAATTAAGCTTTATTAATAGAACCGAATAATTCCATTTTTTCTTTTACAGTTGCCTTGATCGCTTCGAATCCCGGAGCTAATAATTTACGAGGATCATATCCTTTACCCTGTAAATCTTTTCCAGCTTCCACGTATTCACGAGTAGCTGCTGCGAACGATAACTGGCATTCTGTGTTTACGTTAATCTTAGCAACACCCAAATCGATTGCTTTCTTAATCATATCTTCCGGAATTCCGGAACCGCCATGAAGAACCAATGGCATTTCACCTGTTAATTCTTGGATTGCATCCAATGTTTCAAAACTTAATCCGGCCCAGTTTGCAGGATATTTTCCATGAATATTACCAATACCTGCTGCCAACATATCTACACCCAAATCAGCGATAGCTTTACATTCGTTCGGGTCTGCACATTCACCCTTACCTGCTACACCGTCTTCTTCTCCGCCGATCGAACCAACTTCTGCTTCCAAAGACATTCCTTTTTCTGCACAAATCTTAACTAATTCGCTTGTTTTTGCAACATTTTCTTCGATTGGATAGTGGGAACCATCAAACATAATTGAAGAAAATCCTGCTTCGATACACTTCATACATCCTTCATAACTGCCATGGTCTAAGTGAATTGCTACAGGAACCGTAATGTTCAGTTCTTCTAACATTCCGTTAACCATACCTACGATTGTTTTGTAACCACACATATACTTTCCGGCACCTTCAGAAACACCAAGGATAACCGGTGAATTATTTTCCTGTGCTGTAAGTAAAATAGCTTTTGTCCATTCTAAGTTGTTGATATTAAATTGACCAACTGCATAATGACCTGCTTTTGCTTTTTGAAGCATCTCTTTTGCTGATACTAACATAATATAATACCTCCATAGTAATTAATAATCTCATGAAGAACGGAATTCATCCGCTCCAAATGACCCGTAGGGGAATCGAACCCCTGATTCCAGCGTGAGAGGCTAGCGTCTTGACCGCTTGACCAACGGGCCTTACACTTGTACATTGTAAAACATTTTTTCACAATATACAAGTCTTTTTTTATTTAAATATCGTTAAATATGCTTTTAACGTGATATATAAGATAACAACCGGCAGTATAAAGGTCAGATAAAACCGGTATACTTTGGAAGTTGGGAACTTCATCCCTTTTCCTGTGTTGGCTTCTTTCACAAAGCGATTCCAACCCCATCCGTATTTTGTAGTACAGAACAACAGGTATACAACCGAACCTAACGGAAGCAGATTGTTGCTGACCGCAAAATCTTCCAAATCCATAATACTCTTCCCTGCTATCTGAATGCCGGACCAGTCTGTCATTCCAAGTACGCAAGGCATGGATAACAGTATCAGAAGGATTCCGTTAATCACTGTTGCTTTCCGTTGTGACCAGCCAAAGATTTCTCTTGTGCAGGCGATGATATTCTGGAATACCGCTATTACCGTGGACAATGCAGCAAACGTCATAAACAAAAAGAACAGACTTCCCCACAAACGCCCTCCTGCCATCTCATTAAACACATTTGGAAGCGTAACAAACACCAATCCCGGTCCTTCTCCCGGATTAATCCCAAATGCAAAGCATGCCGGAAAAATAATCAATCCTGACATGATCGCTACAGAAGTATCCAGTGCCATAACACTGACAGCCTCGCCCGTCAGAGAACGTTCCTTGCCGATATAACTTCCAAAAATCGAAAGTGAACCGATTCCGATACTCAGCGTAAAAAAAGATTGTCCCATTGCCGCAAAAATCACTTCTCCGATTCCTGCATCCCGTATTTTCGAAACATCCGGTTTCAAATAAAATTCCAGACCTTCCATCGCATTCGGAAGAGACAGTGCACGAATCACCAGCACCAACATAATCCCAAACAGGAATAACATCATCGGTTTGGTAATCTTCTCTACTCCTTTTTCCAAACCAAAAGAACAAATAACCAACCCGATGACGGATACAGACAGCAGCCAAAAAATCATTTCATTTCGGTTTGATGTCAACTGACCGAAAATGTCACTGATTTTCGCTGAATCCGCATTTACGAAATCACCTTTTACCATTTTATAGAAATAGGCAAGCATCCAACCTGCTACCGTTGTATAAAACATCATCAAAAGATAGTTCCCCGCAATGGCAAAATATTTATGCCAATGCCATTTCGTCCCTTTCGGTTCAAGCACATCGTAAGACTTCCCAATGCTCTTTTGGCTGGCACGCCCCATGGCAAATTCCATAACCACAACCGGAAGTCCCATGGCAATCAGGAAGAACAGGTAGATCAACACAAAGATTCCTCCTCCATATTGCCCTGTAATATAAGGAAACCGCCATACATTCCCAAGACCGATGGCACAACCTGCCGAAATCAGAAGAAACCCTAATCTTGACGAAAACTTTTCTCTCTTTTCCATTTATCCTTTACTCCTCTGTATTTTCCGAAGGACACATAATCTCTAATGCCTGTTTTTTATTTAAAATCTCAACCTTTGAATGTTGCCCTCCAAATTCTCCATCTAAGGTCCATGGAATCTCCTCTTCTGATTCCATGAGCAAATTGCCGCTTTTGAATGTGTACATATATTTCGTATCAAATTTTTCTACCAAAAGTGCGGCAATGATCTCATTTAACTCCACCAAATTTCTTGGCTTTTTAATCAACGTAACCTCAAATTCTCCATCGTTAAACTTCACTTCTTTTCCCATGATGTTCCGCAGTCCGGCAACAGATTTAGAGTTACTGATCATACCAATCATAAATTCGTCCTCTATCACACGATCTCCACTGATAACTTTAATATGGTAAGAAGGAATATTCGTCAGACGCTTCGCCCCTTCCAAAACATAGGCTGCGTGTCCCAATGCACTCTTTAATTTTTGATCTGTCTGATACGGAACGTCCGTAAAAAGACCAAACGCCGCCACATACACAAAAACATCGTCATTAAATGCCCCTATATCGCAGGCAAAAGCCTCTCCATGCACTACAGTGTCTGCAGCCTCCATGATATTTCTTGAAATATGAAGACTGCTGGCAAAATCATTGGTCGTACCTGTCGGAATATATCCAATCGGTACCCGTCGGTTTTTCGCCCGCTTCATCATACCCGTCACCACTTCATCCAGTGTTCCGTCACCACCACTGCAGGCAACCATATCATATCCGTCTTCCATGTGAACAATTTTATGATAACCGTCCTTATAAGCCTGTGTCGGATACACAACCACTTCATATCCTGCTTTCACAAAAAGGTCAAGTACATCAGACAGCCTTGGCTTTAACAGCCCTTTCCCTGCCTGAGGGTTATATACGAACAGCATCTTTTTCATCTTCATACCTCCCGTTTGCTTCTTCATAATCACGAAAAGAGCATATCTTACAATACGCTCTTTCATCTTTGTGTTTTTATTGTGCCATCAAATATGTTTCAATTTCATTCGCTGCAGCAACTTCATCTGCACCTTCTGTTACAACAACTACTTCATCGCCGTTTCCAACACTCAAAGACATCATACCCATAATGCTCTTTGCATTAATACTTTTTGTGCCAACTTCAATATGTACTTGGCTTGTGAATTGACTGGCTTTTTGTACCAGCATGGCAATCGGGCGTGCTTCCAGCCCTGATTCACGTTTTACTGTTACTGTCTTCTTTACCATTTCGCTTCCTCCTTATTTGTTTCTTATATCTTCTGCTATTTGGCTAAGTTTACGAAGCCGGTGATTCACACCGGACTTTCCAAGTGGTTCTGTCAGCAAATCACTTAACTCCTTCAGCGACGCATCCGGATATGTCAGACGTAATCCGGCAATCTCCTGCAGTGCTTCCGGCAATTTATTCAGTCCTACTTTCTCCTCGATCAGCCTGATGTCTTCCGTCTGTTTTGCAGCTGCTGACACTGTCTTATTTAAATTTGCAGTTTCACAATTCACCTGTCTGTTTACTGAATTTCTCATTTCTTTCAAAATTCGTACATTCTCCATCTCCATCAAGGCAACCGGTGCTTCCATGACATTCAAAAGGTCTACAATCTGAGAGCCTTCCTTCAGGTAAACAACATATGATTTCTTTCGCAAAATAATCTTTGCATCTAATTCAAACGCCTGAATCAGACCCTGAATCAACTTTGCCTTTGCCTGAGATGTACAGACAATTTCCATGTGATACGATTTTTCCGGGTGGTTCATTGAACCGGACGCAAGAAACGCTCCTCTAAGAAACGCTCTCTTGCAACAGTTTTTCTGTACAATCGCATTGTGATTTGTAAAAAAATCTTCCGAAATCTCACCCTCTTTATCTAAAAGATGTAATTCCTGCAAAATCTTCATTGCAGCTTCATGCTGCTTGATAATTACTGTATAAGTAATCTTTCCCTTGCTCCTGTTAACGGTAACAATGGACTCAGCCTCTATATTAAATGTTTTTTTGAATATTGTAAAGCATTTTCTTGCAACGGAAATATTTTCCGTCCGAACTTTTACCGAATATCGGTTTCTACTGTCAATAGAAATCTTACCGCACATGCTGACAATTGCCGCTATTTCCGCAATCTGACAGTACTTCATCTCGCTCCAGTGTCCGGATAACTCTTCCTTTACTTTCCCCGAAAATGTCAACTCCTGCTTCATATCTAAAATTCTCCCAAAATCTTCACTTCCGGTTCCAATCTCACTCCAAATTTCTGTAATACCTGCTCCGACACCTGCTCCATCAACTTTTTGACATCTGCCGCAGTCGCCTGTTCTTTATTGATCACAAATCCGCAATGTTTCTCTGACACCTGTGCACCGCCAATCTGAAATCCACAAAGTCCCGCATCCTGAATTAATTTCCCGGCAAAGTATCCTTCCGGACGTTTAAATGTACTGCCTGCACTCGGATATTCCAATGGTTGCTTTGTCACACGCAGATTTTTCAGTTCATCCATTCTGGCACGAATCTGTTCCCTGCTTCCTTTTTGTAACTGATATTCTGCCTCTAAAACAATATATCCATTTTTTGCAACCACACTGGTACGATATCCCAATTCTAATTCTTCCTTATTAAAAGCAACCATCTCACCTTCCGGTGTGAGTACCGTTGCACTTACAATAATATCCTTCATTTCTCCACCGTAAGCCCCTGCATTCATGGCTACGGCACCGCCAACAGTCCCTGGTATTCCCGCCGCAAATTCAAATCCTGTCAGTTCCACCTCTAATGCCATGCTTCCAATACGAGCCAGCAAAGCACCTGCCTGTGCTTTCACCCGGTCTCCCTCTATCCAAATACCATTCATCTGCCTGTATATCTGAAGCATGACACCGCGATATCCTTTATCGCCCACCAAAAGATTACTTCCGTTTCCCAAAACATAATAAGGCATTCCCGCATTTTGACAAATACGAACAATTTCTTTTACCTCTTTTGCATTTTTAGGCATCACAAAATAATCCGCATTCCCGCCGACACGAAAAGTGGTATGCTTTTTCATTGGTTCTTCTGTCAGTACACGTTCTTCCTCTATTACGGTAATCAATTGATTGTAAAACTCTAAATTCATCAGACACTCTCCATTTACTAGGATTATAAAATTCATCATACAACAAACTTTTGCCAAATTCAACTGAGTATTGCAAATTTACATAAAATGGGTTATAGTATTTTGGTATATATTATTATTTTAAAAGGAGTGATTGAACAGTGGACCCCAGTGCCGCCATACAAATTATTGTTTTAGTTATTTTATTATTGTTATCTGCATTTTTTTCATCAGCAGAAACAGCATTGACAACCGTCAATAAAATCAGAATGCGTGCCTTAGCAGATGAAGGCAACAAACGTGCCAGGATGGTTTTGAGGCTGACCGAAGATTCCGGAAAATTATTAAGTGCAATCTTAATCGGTAACAACATTGTAAACCTTTCAGCTTCTTCACTGACCACAACGATTGCGATTAAATTTGGTGCCGATATCGCCGTTGCCATTGCAACCGGTATCATCACGATACTGATTTTGATTTTTGGTGAAATTACACCGAAAACACTTGCAACCATTCATGCGGAAAAGTTTTCTTTATTGTATGCTTATCCGATACATTTTATTATGACCGTCGTCACACCTATTAGTGTGGTGATCAACCTGATGGCACGCGTAATTTTCTTTCTTTTACGTGTGGATCCAAATGAGAAACCGGAAGCCATTACAGAAGAAGAACTTCGTACCATAGTTGATGTCAGTCATGAAAGCGGTGTCATTGAAGAAGAAGAACGTGAGATGATCAAGAACGTGTTCGACCTCGGAGATGCAAGAGCAAAAGATGTTATGGTTCCTCGTGTCAATGTAGTATTTGCAGATGTAAAGAGCACTTACGATGAATTGATTGACATTTTCCGTGAACACAAATTTACACGTCTTCCTGTTTATGAAGACATGATGGATAATGTAATAGGCACAATCAATATGAAGGATCTGCTTTTATATGATACAACAAAGGATTTTCACGTTCAGGAATTCCTGCGTGAGGCATATTTCACTTATGAGCATAAAAACATTTCCGAGTTGCTCGTGGAAATGCGTGAGGCGTCCTATAATATCGCCATTGTCCTTGATGAATATGGCGAAACAGCCGGCTTGATCACTTTGGAAGATATTTTGGAAGAGATTGTCGGTGAAATACATGATGAATACGATGAATACGAGGAGGATGAACTTCTGAAACGTATCGACGATTTCGAGTATATTCTGGAAGGTTCCATCAGTCTGGACGACTTAAATGACCGTCTGGAATTAAAATTAGAATCTGAAGAATACGACTCACTCGGCGGATTTATTATTGAGCGGTTAGACCATCACCCGGAAGTCGGCGATGAGATCATCACCGAGAAAGGATTGCGACTGGTCGTAGATTCCTTGG
>CAZXQK010000047.1:0-7553 GCA_964642785.1 uncultured Faecalimonas sp. | reverse complement strand
GACAGAAGAAGTATTTAAACGTCCAGTATTTGTTACAGATTATCCAAAGGATATCAAGGCATTCTACATGAAAATGAACGATGACAACAAGACGGTTGCAGCAGTGGATTGTCTGGTGCCGGGAATTGGAGAAATCATCGGCGGAAGTCAGAGAGAAGATGATTACGACAAGTTACTTGCACGTATGAATGAGATGGGATTGAATCCGGAAGAATACCAATTCTATCTGGATCTTAGGAAATATGGTTCTACAAGACATGCTGGTTTTGGTCTTGGATTTGAACGTTGCGTGATGTATCTGACCGGAATGTCCAATATCAGAGACGTGTTACCATTCCCAAGAACCGTAAATAACTGTGAATTATAAAATTGTATATGCATATGAGGAAGGCAGTCTGAAAGGGCTGCCTTCAGTGGTTAGGATGATTCAGAAAGGAAATTTGCGATGAATATTTTAGTAGTAGATGACGAGCGTGAGATTGCGAACATAGTAGCCTTATATCTGCAAAGCGATGAGTATAATGTACACAAATGTTATACGGGAAACGAGGCATTGGAGTGCGTGGAAACGCACAAGATTGATTTGGCGATTTTGGATGTGATGCTTCCGGATATTAACGGGTTTGAGGTTTTGAGGAAGATTCGGGAAAAATATCATTTCCCGGTAATTATGCTGACAGCAAAAGTAGATGCGACAGACCGTATTAACGGGCTGACACTTGGGGCAGATGATTATATTTCAAAACCATTTAACCCATTGGAACTGGTTGCGAGGGTAAAAGCACAGCTTCGCCGTTATACTAAGTATAATGAGGGTGTAAAAAGCAGTGGTGAAGTGATTGACTTTGCAGGAATTGTTTTGAACCGTACTTCTCATGAGTGTGTGTATAATGAGCGGCAGGTTATGCTGACTCCGTTGGAATTTGATATTTTGTGGCTGCTTTGTGAAAATCGTGGAAAGGTTATAAGTTCGGAGACACTATTCCAACAGGTGTGGAAGGAAGATTATTTCAAGAACAGCAACAATACCGTCATGGTACATATCCGGCATTTGCGGGAAAAATTGAGTGGACCTACAGGAAAATGTGATTTGATCAAAACAGTTTGGGGAGTAGGATATAAAGTTGAAGAATAATTATCGGAAATTAAAGAGAAAACTTCTTCTTCGGACGATTCTGGTTACGGGATTGGCAATCGTAGCAGGAGTTGTTATTTTTGAAATTGGTCTGAAGGGATCTTCCAATGAGTTCGTGAAGGTACTTGCATCCATTCATGTACAGGAAGAAACAGCGAGAGCATGGTATTGGCGTTTTATTGGAAATAATAAAGAGATTGTTGTGATTGGAGGTATTCTGATTCTCTTTTTCATTTTTTATTACATTGCGCTGAATGTTTTGGAGCGGTATCTGCGGGAGGTTGAAGCAGGGATTAACAATATCACGTCAGATTCCAAAGAGTCCATTCGCATGACTGCGGAGTTAGAGCCAATCGAAACCAGACTGACGGAGATTAAGGGTACGTTAAAGAAGCAGGAATTGGAAGTTTTGATGGCAGAGCAGAAGAAGAACGATTTGATTGTGTATCTGGCACATGACTTAAAGACGCCATTGACTTCTATTGTGGCATATCTTTCCATGCTGGACGGATATCAGAATATGCCGGAGGAAGAGCGAAAGAAATACACGCACATTGCATTGGAAAAATCGGTGCGGCTTGGTGAACTGATTGATGAATTTTTTGATATTACAAAATTTAATCTGCAGGAGATTGAACTGGACAGGCAGAAATTGAATCTGACCATGATGCTGGAACAGGTGGCGGATGAATTTTACGGCGTATTTCAGAAAAAAGGTCTTGTCTGTGAACTGGACATTGAAGACGGACTGACAGTCGATGGCGATGCGGATAAATTGGCGCGTGTGTTTGATAATATTATCAGAAATGCAGTATCATACTGCTATCCGGACACAACGATTCGGATTGAAGCAAAGCGGGAGAAGGGGCAGATTCGAATCTGTTTTGCAAATCAGGGAGATCACATACCAAATCAGAAATTGCAGACTATTTTTGAAAAGTTTTATCGATTGGATGCGGCAAGACACAGTAAAACAGGTGGTGCAGGTCTCGGGCTTGCGATTGCGAAAAAAATAGTGGAATTACATAACGGAACGATCAAGGCACAAAGTGAGGAAACAGAAACACGATTTATCGTGATGTTAACGGCTTGTGACCAATAATCACAAAAAAGAGAGCGAGTCTGTCGATGATGCAGTCTCGCTCTCTATGTAAGCCGGATGTTTAGAATGTTTCTCCGTTTTTGTATTTTTCTACGACGTTTTGAATCCTTGCACTTGGATCTAAAATATCACTGATGGAACCATCATGGTTCAAGGTATCGATAATCAGTGCAACGTATTTTGTCATGTCACAGTTGATGTACCAAGGACGAGACAGTAATTCAGGTGTCTGGTAAATCAGGTTGGTTGTTAAGATGCCGTCAACTGTTCCGTTTTCGTATGCCTCATCGAATTTTTCCAATCCGTTTGTGAAAAGTCCGAAGGTAGAAGCGCAGAAGATCCGTTTTGCTTTTCTTTCTTTTAACTGTTTTGCCACATCAAGCATACTTTCACCGGAAGAAATCATATCGTCTACAATGATGACATCTTTTCCTTCCACAGAAGCACCTAAAAATTCATGTGCAACAATCGGATTGCGTCCGTTTACGATTCTTGAGTAATCGCGTCGTTTATAGAACATACCCATATCAATACCGAGCACATTTGCAAGATAAATGGCACGTCCTGTAGCACCTTCGTCCGGACTGATAGCCATCATGTGTTCGCTGTCGATTTGAAGGTCATCGTATTTTTCCAGTAAGGATTTTACAAACTGGTAAGTCGGACGTACTGTTTCAAATCCATGTAATGGAATTGCGTTTTGGACACGCGGGTCATGTGCATCAAAGGTAATGATGTTATCTACACCCATTCGGACCAGTTCCTGCAGTGCAAGAGCACAGTCTAGGGATTCTCTGGAACTTCTTTTATGTTGTCTGCTTTCGTAAAGGAATGGCATGATGACATTGATTCTGCGTGCCTTTCCACCGATTGCAGCGATGACTCTTTTTAAATTCTGAAAATGGTCATCCGGCGACATACGGTTTGTGTGACCGGATAATGAATATGTGAGGCTGTAGTTACATACGTCTACCATGACGTATACGTCTTTTCCTCTGACAGATTCATTGATAATTCCCTTGGCTTCCCCCGAACCAAAACGTGGTACTTTTGCATCAACGATATAGGAATCTTTTGCGTACTCTGCAAATACTGCGTCATTGGCATAGTTTTCAAGATTTTCCTTTCTCCATTGTGCAAGATATTTGTCTACGTTTTTTCCTAATTCCTCACAACCGGAGATAGGGATGAACCCCAGTGGTCCAACCGGAAGGTTTTCTAGTGTGCGTTCTGTGCGGTGTAACATTACTTGTCCTCTCTTTTCCTTAGTTTCTTTTTGATTCTTATATCATCACCAGTTAATTTTAACATAGTATAGTTACTTGTGATACGGGAAAATGTTCTTTCTGAGTAAATTTCTACCAAAGTTTCCAAAGAAAGATTCGTGGAAATGATGGTAGGCTTTCTGCGAAGCAGACGCTCGTTCAAACAGAGGAACAATTGCGAAACGGTAAAGGAGTTCGCAAGTTCTGTCCCCAAATCATCAATAATAAGCAGTTCACAGTCAAAAATATGTTCATTCATCTGTCCTGCGGCTTCATCTTTACCAAATTTGCTTTTTGCCAATGTGTCAAAAAGTTCGAAAGATGAAAGATAGATAACTGAGTGTGATGTATCAATTAATTCTTTTGCAATACAGTTTGAAAGGAAAGTTTTCCCGACTCCTGTATCACCGTAAAGAAATAAATTGTGAAATTCTTTTCCAAAAGTAGCAACGAAATCACGAGCAGACATATATGCTTTTTCCATGTTTGCAAGGGCAGAGGCACCCGTTTTCGGGTCAATGTGATTTGTTGAATAATACGAAAACGAAAATGTATCAAAGTTCTCTTCCTGAAGGATGTACTTCAGATTAGATTGTGTGTAAAGCATATCAATGATTGCTTTTTGGAAACAGTGACACTTTTTGTTGCCGATGTAACCGGTATCTTTACAATCAGTACAACTGTAAACCGGCTCCAGATAATCCGGTGGAAAACCTCCGGCAACGAGCAATTCCTTTGCTGCCTGCGATAAAGATCTTAACTGTACCTTTAATTCTGTAAGTGCAGATTCATCGCCGTCAATCAGTTTGCGTGCCTGCTTGATACTGAGTTCGGAAATTGCCTGATGAAGTTCCTTTAATTGTGGCAGCTTTTCATAAGCAGTTGCATAATGCTTATCCAAAATATCACGATTATGAAGTTGTTTTTGTTCGTAGGTACGAATAATACTATCGTACTGTGAATTGTTTAAAGCCACTTTAAGACTCCTTTAGTTAGAATTTAGAAGTTGCTGTTCTAAGGAACTAATGTCATAAGAACGTCCTTCAAAGTTATTAAAACGATTGCTTGGGACAACGGTTTTTACTGCTGTTTTCTTTTTGGATTCTTTTTCTTGACGATAGACCATATCCAAACGGGAAACATCTGATAAATGATGCACACCTTTTGTCAGCCAGTTGTTTAAAATAGAATCCGCATATTTAAAATCCGGTTTATGTGTGTTGTTAATGGTGCGGTTGCAGGCTTCTAATATCACGTCTAATGCAAACCCGTATTCTTCCGTCCATTTCTTAATATAAGATAACTCGGTCGGTGCGGCAGAACGTCCCTTGATACCAAATGCATTCAGGATAGAATATACATTTTTTGTATAGAGAGTTGTGTTCATCTTCGCTTCCTCGGTTGTCTGAATTCCGGAATCTGACCATGCGAGTGCAACGCTTTCTATGTAATTCAAATTGCGGTGTCCGTTTTCTACACAATATTCAATTAAGTATTCGATTAGATCAACGGAAAAGCCGAGTGTGTCAAAAAAGTAATTAATTTTCTGGATTTCCTTGACGGATAACGGTTTTCCCATATATTGTTCGATGACAAAATATAACTGGCGAAGGTCTGTCTGACTTTTAGAAACCGTTTTTTTCGTACTTTTCGGTACGGAAGGTTTCATGGTGATCGGTGTCGGCTTTGCTTCTGCATTTGGGACAGTATCGGACATTCCAACTGTCAATCCACAGATATTTCCGGCATCATCATAGTCGATTTTTAACAATCCTTCTTCTGACCAGTGCTTAAATGCACGTAGGATATCCTTTTCTGTACATTCCAGACAGTCTGCCAGCCCACAGATGGAGAGTCCTCCGGTATTCCCATTTAAATGGCGCAATAACAGAAGATATACCTTCACATATTCGCCATTTGCCTTTGCCATATAATGATCTATAAAGTCGTTTTCCACAATCGTTGTATTTCCCTGAAAACGGTTTCTTAACGTAAGTGTTCTCGTCATGATATATCCACCTCTATTTCCTCAGTATTCGTATTATAGCACTGCGAAACAAAAGGTCAAAGAACAAATATGTGGATATCTCAAGAAATTTGTGGATAACAAAAATGTGGAAAATGTGGATAACTTTTACCGAAGCAGGGAATCCCCAATGTTTACAACATCTCCGGCTCCCATAGTTATCAACAAATCACCGTGGAAACATTTTTCCAATACAAAATTTTCAATCTCTTCAAAGCTTGGCAAATAGTATGCATCACCGCCAAGTTTCTTGATTTCTTCTGCCAGTGCCTCGGAGGACACACCGAGTGTATCGGTTTCTCTGGCTGCATAAATGTCAGCAAGAATCACATGGTCGGCAAGGGAGAGACTTTCCGCAAATTCATGGAAGAACGCCTTGGTTCTTGTATATGTATGCGGTTGGAAAATACACCAGATATCCTTGTGCGGATAATTCTGTGCAGAGGTCAGTGTCGCCTGAATCTCTGTCGGGTGGTGTGCATAATCATCTATGATGGTGAAACCATTCCGCTCTCCTTTGTACTGGAAACGTCGGTCTGTTCCGGTAAAGGAAAGCAGACCTTTTCGAATGGTATCCAAATCAATGCCCAGTAAATCAGCAACTGCAATGGCGGACAATGCGTTAGACACATTGTGTCTTCCGGCTACGGATAAACAGATTCTTCCGGAAGCCTTCCCGTATTTGATGAAGTCGAAGGAGGCATTTCCCATGTTATCATAGGAAATGTTTGCGGCAGAATAATCGGCTTCCTGTGACTCGGAATAGGTGATGATGTTGCAGGAAAGCCCGTCGGTAATCGCCTCGGATTTTTCAATATTCTTATTCAGGATCAACGAACCGTCTTTTGGAAGCAGTGCGGCAAAACGATGGAAAGAAGAACGGATATCGTCAATGTCCTTAAAGAAATCCATATGGTCTTCTTCCACATTCAAAATAACGGCGATCTGCGGAAAGAAATCCAAAAAACTATTGGTATATTCGCAGGCTTCTGTTAAAAAGACATCTGAATTTCCGACTCTGATATTTCCTCCAATGGCCTTTAAAATACCGCCAACGGAAATCGTCGGGTCTTTTTCGGCAGCAAGTAGAATATGAGACAGCATGGAAGTTGTCGTAGTCTTACCGTGCGTGCCGGAAACGGCAATCGGTGTCTGATAGTTTTTCATTAACTGTCCCAAAAGTTCGGCGCGGGTCAGAGTCGGAAACTGTTGCCTGCGCACTTCCATAAGTTCCGGGTTATCTTCGTGAATGGCGGCGGTGTAAACCACCACATCAATATCGGAGGTTATATTGGATGCCTTCTGCGGATAATGAATGGTAGCACCTAAATCAGTCAGATGTTCCGTCAGTGCGGAAGATTTATTATCTGAACCGGAGATTTGAAAATGTTCCTTTAATAAAATCTCTGCCAGACCGCTCATGCTGATGCCGCCTATACCTATAAAATGTATGTGTTGTGGTTTGTTAAAATCTATTTGATACATAAAAACACTTCCTGTTTCGATTATGAAAATTTCTCTTTCTATATTATATACAGTTATAGAAGAAAAAAACAAGCGATTTATTGCAATTAGTCATATATATTCGCAGATAAATATATATTTAATATAGGTAGAAAAACACAGAAAAAAGTGCTTTGTAAAAAATCAACAAAAAGAGGAAAAAAGATTTACAATTTTTGTAAAATTTGTTCGCAAAAAAAATTCTGTGTGCTATAATAAGAATACTGTACAACGATGGAACTGAGATGAGGTGACGAAAAGTGAGAAAAAAAGAGATGATAGCCATGCTTTTGGCAGGTGGACAAGGCAGCAGACTTGGAGTATTGACAGCGAAGGTTGCCAAGCCGGCAGTGGCTTTCGGAGGAAAGTACCGTATTATTGACTTTCCACTCAGCAATTGTATCAATTCGGGGATTGACACAGTCGGGGTGTTAACCCAATACAGACCGTTACGTCTGAATGCTCACATTGGAATTGGAATTCCTTGGGATTTGGATCGTAATGTAGGAGGTGTGGCAGTCC
>CAZXQK010000046.1:0-7578 GCA_964642785.1 uncultured Faecalimonas sp. | reverse complement strand
GGAAGTTACTTCAGCGGTTTATTCTAAATATTATTCAGAAGCACCGGTAAAAGTATCGGTGTCAGAAGGCGTGTTTACACCATACAAAGAAGGCGTATATGTAATTGAATATACGGCGACTGATTGTTCAGGCAATGTTGCAACGGAATGTGTTAAGGTAAATGCTGTAAAAGGCGAAGGATTGCAGGCTGAATTAAAAGATGTTGTAACGGAAACAGATACAGGTGTTGTTGTGAAAGTGATGTCCGGCATTGATTATCGTGATAATTCTGGAAATGTTTTTTATTCTGTCAAAGCTAAAAATAAGTCGACAGATGAAGAAGTTAAAATCGATAATGATACCATGGAATTCATTCCTATGAGTGATGGTGACTGGGAAGTGAATGTGACGATCAAGGATTACGTGTCAACCGTATCGAAGAATTTTACAGTGAAGGCAAATCATACTGATCAACCACAGGTTTTTGATACTGTTGCCGTACCAAAATACTTTATTCAGGGGGCAACCTATGAAATGTCCGGTCTTTCAGGATATGATTTCTCATCCGGAAAGGGTGTGAAAAAGGATATGGACATCTTTGTGACTGAGAGTGATGGTACGGAGAAAAAATTAGATGGAAAAGAATATACGCCGGAACATAACGGAACTGTTACGATTACATATCGATTGACGATTGATGATAAAGTATGTGAAAAAGTATATACGGCTGTGGTTATGGATGTAGGATATACAGGCAGTTTGGATTTGAGCAAATTCTTTGTTACAACAGAAGGAGGTGCGACATCAGAAAGTTCTGCAACTTGTGTAACCTATACGATGCAAAAAGATACAAAATTCGATTTCATCAATTTTGTACAAGTGAAAAAATTAACATTTTCATTCCAGGTAGGAGAAAAGAATCAGTATAACAGGATTCATCTCTATTTAACGGACACCGTAACAGGAAAAATGGTGAAATTATCATACAGACGCACGGAGGAAGGCTCTGCATTTAGTGTCAATGATGGTGTGGAATTTGCTTTGGCTGCATCTTTTGATGGAATGGACAGAAACTTTTCGTTGGAATTTAATAATGACACCTTTATTGCTACAGCAAATTCAACAGTAAGTGTGAAGATAGATAAGTTTTTAGACGGAAGTGCGTTTGACGGATTCTCGAATTCACAGGCAGTCTTTAGCATAGCTGTTGAAGGAGTCTCAGGTGGAGCACAGTTAGCAGTCAATAATATCAATGAGCATAGTATCAACAATACAAAGATGGACAGATTTGCCCCGCAAATTATTGTTGAAACAAATGCCGGTGACAGAGGTTTTGGAGAGGAAGTTACATTAAGTGGTGCATTTGTCTATGATACGGTAAATCCGATGTGTACTTTAACATTAGAGATTACAGACCCTGATGGAAAATATGTAAAATCCAAAGATAAGATATCTCTTGACGGAAAGCAGGATGCTACTAAGGACTATACGATTGTTCTTGAAAAATATGGTGATTATACAATTCAGTATGTTGCAACGGATGGTCAGGGAAAATCGACAGAATATGTATATGCTATCACGTCAAAAGATGTTACAAATCCTGAACTGACCTTGAAAAGTCACAAGACGAGTGCCAAAAAAGATTCTGAGATCAAGGTTGCAAAAACAAAAGTAAAA
This sequence comes from uncultured Faecalimonas sp., assembly GCA_964642785.1. GTDB lineage: Bacteria > Bacillota > Clostridia > Lachnospirales > Lachnospiraceae > Faecalimonas. The sequence goes on along the minus strand of CAZXQK010000046.1, from coordinate 5,921 downwards.
GACAATATTACGGAAGAATGTTTGGTTTATGTTTATGTTTTTGATCCGGATGGTGTAGTTGTCGAGATGACTGACGGTAAATTTAAGGCGACGAAGTCCGGAATCTATACGGTGAGATATATGGCACTGGATGATAGTTCGAATTGTGCTTTTGCTTCGTATAAAATTGATGTAAAGTAGGTGAAGAAATATGAAAAAAATACGTCAGATATTAGTATCAATTTTAGCGTTCAGTATGGTTTTTAACTGCGTAGGATGTAAAAATTCAGACAAAAAAGAGACGAACAGTGAGTTTGTAACCATAAAAGGGGAATATCTTGTTGAAAATGGAAAATCAGAATATAAAATCGTAATTCCGGAGGAGGCAGGCAATCTGATCCAGGTTGCAGCCTCGGAATTCAATCTGTTTTTTTCAGAGGCGACAGGCGTTAATCTTCCTATTGTGACGGAAGCAGGAAGCAATGATAAAATTATCTCTATCGGTGAGACCGCTTGTTTAGATGAAACAGATATCACATATGAGTATTCTGAACTTGGGAGAGATGGTTATAAAATTATAACAATAGACGATGATCTGTACTTAATCGGTGGCAGCGAATATGGTTCGCTCTATGCGGTTTATGAGTTGCTTGAGTATTTGGTGGATTATGATTTTTATGCCAAAGATTGTTATACTGTGACACAAGGTGTGAAAGAGGTGCCTTTGTATGACTTTGACGTAACAGATATTCCGGATATTCCTTTACGAATGGCATCGGATGGAGTTGTGACAAGTGACAGCAGTACCATGTATCGTATGAGAGTAAGACCGTATATTGAAAATTTCATTGTTGTAAATGGAATGTGGGCTCATAATTCATTTGCATATGTGAAAGATTCTCCGGATGCAAATTTAAAGTGGTACAATACTTCGAAAACACAACTTTGTTATACCGCACATGGAGATGAGGATGAATATAAAAAGATGTTGAATGCGTCTTTTGAAACATTAAAAGTGGCACTTATGAATGATATTGAGAAAGAAAGTGTTACGTTTACAATGGAAGATAATTATGACACCTGTACCTGTGAAAGTTGTAATGCAATAGTAGAAGAATATGGAGCAATTTCAGCGACTATTATTTTATTTTTAAATGATCTTAATCAGATTGTGCGGGATTGGTTTACAACAGAAGAAGGACAGGAGTATGCGAGAGATTTAAGGATTATTTTCTTTGCATATCATGGTTATGAAGAAGCACCTGTTACATACAATGAAGAGACGGGAATATACGAGGCAAATAATGGTATTCAGTTAGATGAAGGTGTGTATTGCCAGCTCTGTCCTATTGAAACAGATTATTACAGACCTCTTACTGCAAAAGAGAATGAACAGTCATATCAGAATATGCGCGGATGGACAGATATGGCGAAGGGAAATTTATATTTGTGGTATTATAGCACCAATTTTTCTTACTATTTGGTTCCATTTGATTATTTTGATTCCATGTTGGAAAATTATCAATTTGCGGTAGAAAGTGATGCATATTATATGTTTGACCAACGTCAGCATGACGAATCGGGTGTGTTGACAGGCTGGTCTAATCTAAAGTCATATTTGAACTATAAACTGGCCTGGGATGTTGAAGAAGATGTTGCGGAGCTTACAGATAAATTTTTTGATGCGTATTTTGGCCCGGCATCGGATAAAATGAGAGAAGTGTTTAATGAACTTCGTGTTTTGACTAATTATCAAAAAGAAAACAAAGAATTAGGTGGAAGCCGTTCTTTGAATCTTCATATCGTTTCAGAGGAATATTGGCCGAAAGATGTGCTCGAGAGATGGTTGGATTGTTTTGATGAAGCCGAAGATATGATAGATGTTTTGAAAGAAAAAAATCAAAAACAATACAAGTTGTATCGTGATCATATTAACGGAGAAAAATTGTCAGTTCTTTATTTGTTTGTAGAATGCTATAGCTATAACACAAGTGAGGATGTCATAAATGCCTACAAATCAGAATTTAAGGAACTGGGAAATTATTTTGGACTTACTAATTTAGATGAAGCAACCAGCATATCAGAACTTTACTCTAAATGGGGAGTTAATTAGTATTATGTTTTGAAAATCAAAAAGCTTTGAACATAGCGACAAAGCTTTTTGATTTTTTTGCATTGTATCCACTTGACAAACTATCATTCAAAGGATATGGTATCAATAGTTTGATGAATTTTGAAAAAAATATAAAGGAGACATATGATTTCATATATAAGGGGCGAAGTAATAACCATAGAAGAAGAGAAAGTAATTGTTGAGGTGAATGGAGTCGGGTTTGGTATATTTATGCCGGCACAGTCCATGAATTATCTTCCGGCAATCGGAGAAGAAGTAAGGCTACATACGTTCATGAATGTAAGAGAAGATGCGATACAGTTGTACGGATTCTTAACACGAGACGATTTGAAAGTGTTCAAGTTATTGATCGGTGTCAGTGGAATCGGACCAAAGGGCGGATTGAGTATTTTGTCCCAACTTTCTCCGGATGATTTACGCTTTGCGGTTATGGCAGGTGATGCCAAGACCATTGCGAAGACACCGGGAATCGGGAAAAAGACAGCCGAAAAACTGATCATCGAGCTCAAAGACAAACTGGACATTGAAGATGTTTTGCATAAAGAGTCAGATGAAACGATGACGGTTGCAACAGGAAGTGGAACGAATGAACTTCAGGCAGAGGCAGTTCAGGCACTGGTTGCACTTGGGTATGGCAATACGGATGCAGTAAAGGCTGTTAAGAAAGTGCAGATGGATGAGCAGACATCTGTAGAAGATGTATTGAAGGCAGCACTGAAGAATATGATGTTTTAGATTGGACATGGATAAAAATGAAGAGAAGAATCATTACAACGGAAAATTTGGAAGAAGATTTAAAAATAGAGAATCATTTACGTCCGCAACTTTTAAAGGATTATATCGGACAGGAGAAGGCAAAGGAGACTTTGAAGGTCTATATCGAAGCTGCAAAGTCCAGAAAAGAATCCTTGGATCATGTACTGTTTTATGGGCCTCCGGGACTTGGAAAGACGACGCTTGCGGGAATCATTGCAAATGAGATGGGAGTACATTTGAAGATTACATCCGGTCCTGCGATTGAAAAACCGGGTGACATTGCAGCCATCTTAAATGGTTTACAAGAAGGAGATGTACTGTTTGTAGATGAAATTCATCGGTTAAACCGTCAGGTGGAAGAAGTGCTTTATCCGGCAATGGAGGATTATGCCATTGATATTATGATTGGAAAAGGAGCGAATGCCCGTTCCATTCGTTTGGATTTGCCAAAGTTCACTTTGGTAGGCGCGACTACAAGAGCAGGCATGCTGACAGCACCGCTGCGTGACCGGTTCGGAGTAGTGCATCGTTTGGAGTATTATACAGAAGAAGAATTACAGACGATCATTATGCGTTCGGCAAAAGTGCTTGATGTGGAAATTGAGCCGCATGGAGCAATGGAGATGGCAAAACGTTCCAGAGGGACACCGAGACTGGCAAACCGTTTGTTAAAGCGTGTGCGTGATTTTGCACAGGTGAAGTATGACGGTGTCATTACTAAGGAAGTGGCAGATTATGCCTTGGATCTGCTTGATGTGGATAAGTTTGGACTGGATCATAATGACAGGGTTTTACTCATTACCATGATTGAGAAATTTCAGGGAGGTCCGGTGGGGCTTGACACACTTGCAGCAGCGGTTGGAGAAGATGCAGGAACCATCGAAGATGTATATGAACCATATCTTTTAAAAAATGGTTTTATTCAAAGGACACCAAAGGGAAGGATTGTGACAGAACAGACTTATAATCATTTAGGAATTTCTTGTCAAAACAGTGAAAAGCGTTTATAATGGACAGAGATTGAATGAACATGAGGAGGTTTTACATGGCATCTTCAAAAAACTGTACAGAAGTATTGATTGGTGGAAAAGTGTTTACATTGAGTGGATTTGAAAGTGAAGAATATTTACAGCGTGTATCCACTTATTTGAATCATAAGATTTCAGAGTGTACAAGCATAGACGGATATCAAAGACAGAGTGCGGAGACAAGAAGTACGATTCTGGCTCTTAATATTGCAGATGATTATTTTAAGGCGAAAAAGCAAGGCTCTGTTTTGGAAAGTGATGTGCAGCAAAAAGACAAGGAAATGTATGATTTGAAACATGAATTGATTTCAACACAGCTTCGTTGTGAAAATTTAGAGCAGGAGATTGTCCGTCTGAAAGAGGAGAATCAGGAATTGCAGTTGAAAATCGTGAAATTAGAAACAGAAAATGAATGTAGATAGAATCTCGCATGCGGGGTTCTATTTTCTATAAGACGGAGAGATTATGGGAAAGCAAATAGAAATTTTAGCACCGGCAGGTTCTTATGAGAGTTTGAAAGCGGCTGTTGCGGCAGGAGCGGATGCAGTCTATATAGGAGGCACTCGTTTTGGTGCACGTGCGTATGCGGATAATCTGCCAGAAGAAGAACTTTTGAAGGCGATTGATTATGTGCATTTGCATGGGAGAAAGATTTATCTGACGATTAATACGCTTTTAAAGGAGAAAGAACGAAGCGAGCAGTTGTACGACTATTTACTGCCGTATTATAAACAGGGCATTGATGCGGTGATCGTACAGGATATTGGAGTTTTGAAATTTGTGAAAGAGCAGTTTCCGGAACTTCCGGTTCACGCCAGTACACAGATGACGATCACGAATGTACTTGGCGCAAAATTTTTACAGGAACTTGGGGCAGAGCGTGTCGTTACAGCCCGGGAATTGCATTTATCAGAGATTGAGGAAATTACGAAACATACCGATATTGAGGTGGAATGTTTTGTACATGGTGCACTCTGTTATTGCTATTCCGGTCAATGTCTGTATAGCAGTCTGATTGGCGGGAGAAGTGGTAATCGGGGTCAATGTGCGCAGCCGTGCAGACTTCCGTATCGGATGGAAGAGGAAAAAGAAGGGAACTATATCCTTAGTCTGAAAGATATCTGCACTTTGGAATATATTCCGGAACTTGTAGAGGCAGGGATTGATTCTTTTAAAATCGAAGGACGTATGAAAAAGCCGGAATATGTTGCACTTGTGACTGCCATGTATCGAAAGTATTTGGATTTTTATCTGCAATATGGGAAACAGGCGTTTCATGTAGAGCCAAAAGACCGGGAGATGCTGATGGATTTGTACAACCGGGGCGGTGCACATGGCGGATATTATCACACGAAAAACGGAAGGGAAATGGTGTCGTATGACCGACCGAATCATGCAGGTGTGCCTGTGATCGAGGTGCTAAGAGTGCAAGGAAAACATGTGACCGGAAAGGCACTGGCAGACCTTCATAAGGGTGATGTCATAGAACTTCCTGACAAGGTGGAAAATTATACCTTGTCCGAGGATGTAAAAAAGGGACAGAAGGTTACGTTTTTAACACATAAGAAGCAAAACTTTTCTCGAAATCATATATTGAACAGGACGAGAAATGAAAGTTTACTGCAGTGGGTAAGAGAACAAATCATAGAACAGAAAATAAAAGAAAAAATAAAGGGAAAATTAAGACTTTCTGCAAAAGAATGTGCTACACTTACATTACAGTATCGTGATGTCGTGATCGAGGTTTCCGGAGAGAAGGCGGAGACGGCAAAGAATCAGCCGATTGCTTCAGAACGCGTGGAAAAGCAGATGAAAAAGACGGGAAATACACCGTTTGAATTTGAAAGGCTGGATATTGAACTGGATGGTGAACTGTTTGTGCCGATGCAGGATTTGAACAAGTTGCGTCGAAATGCACTGGAACGATTGGAGGAGAAAATCCTGCGATCATATCGTCGGGAAGGCAAGGTATGTGTGGTGCAAAGTTATCGTTTGGAAAAAACAGAACATCCAATCTGTCTGTA
>CAZXQK010000045.1:0-7605 GCA_964642785.1 uncultured Faecalimonas sp. | reverse complement strand
CATTATGATGAATATGGAAGGAAAAGAGATTACAACACCGGATGCGGCAGATTTATCAGTCGTAGACAAGTGGGTATTGTCAAAGGTAAATACTCTTGCAAAAGATGTGACAGAAAATATGGACAAGTTTGAACTTGGTATTGCACTCCAAAAAGTCTATGACTTTATCTGGGACGAGTTCTGTGACTGGTATATCGAACTTGCAAAATACCGTATCTGGCATGCAGACGAAGATCCGAAGGCGGCCAATGCGGCACTTTGGACATTAAAGAATGTATTGGCGAACGGCTTGAAATTCTTACATCCGTTTATGCCGTTCGTGTCAGAGGAAATTTACAGTGTATTAGTACCGGAAGAAGAATCTCTGATGATGTCATCCTGGCCGGTGTTTAAAGAGGAATGGAAATTCGATGCGGAAGAACTGCAGGTTGAGCGCATGAAGGAAATCATTCGCGGTGTCCGTAATATCCGTGCGGAAATGAATGTTGCACCAAGTTGTAAGGCAGGTGTGTTTATCGTATGCGAAAATGAAGCATTATGCGCAGGATTTGCAGAAATGAAAGCGTCTGCAACTTCTCTTATGAGTGCAAGCGAGATTGTCATTCAGGGAAGTAAAGAGGGCATTTCAGAAGATGCCGTTTCCGTAGTTGTAACAGATGCAGTTGTATATTTACCGTTAGAAGAACTGGTTGATTTTGCGGCGGAGATCGAACGTCTGACGAAAGAAGAAGAAAGGCTGACAAAAGAGCTTGCCCGTGTCAATGGTATGCTGAGTAATGAGCGTTTCATCAGCAAGGCTCCGGAAGCAAAGATTAACGAAGAAAAAGCAAAACTGGAAAAATATACACAGATGATGGAACAAGTGAAAGAAAGACTTGCAGGACTTCAGAAATAGTCCAGCAGATCAAAGCAGTTTTGAGGTTAGAGTATGAAGAAAATTCAAATAAACAAAGAAGATATAAAGGAGTATTTGAGACAAAGAAAAGAAAGAAGACAGCAGATTCTGGAGAAACAGAGAAACAGTAAGTTTGCAAAAGCGATGGCACCGGTGTATTTGTGGATGAATCGTTTTTCACTTCTGTTACAGTTTTTGCTGGCAGGGGGAATCAATTTTACCATTGAGGCAATTTCCAGACACAGTATGAGGGAAGCGTGGGAATACATGACGGTGACACCGTGGCCGTTTCTCTTTAATACGTATATGATCTTTGTAACGTTTTTGCTGGTTTATATCGTAAAGAGACGTGTGTTTTTGCGTATTATCGTCAGTGTATTCTGGCTGATTATCGGGGGGGTCAACGGATATATTTTAAGTGTACGTGTGACACCGTTTAATGCACAGGATTTGAAAGTACTGGATGATGCCATGTCCATGATCAACAAGTATTTTACCGGTTTGCAGGGAGTTTTGATCATCATTGGTATCCTGGCGGTGATTGCGTGGCTGGTATCCATGTGGCGCAGAGGCGGTCAGTATACCGGGAAGATTTACCGGATTCCGGCAGCGATTGTGTGCGTGGTTGCGTTCGCTACGATGGGAAAGGTGACGGATTTTGCCATAGAAAAACGTGTGGTATCTGATTATTTTGGAAACATTGCATTTGCTTATGAGGATTACGGGCTTCCGTATTGTTTTATGGCAAGTTTGTTTAACACGGGAATTGATCAGCCGGGGTTTTATGATGAAGAGGCGATTCAGACCATTGCGACAGAAGGAAATTTATCAGAGGTTGCAACCGGCAGACAGGAGATGCCGAATATTCTTCTCATTCAGTTAGAGTCTTTCTTTGATCCGGATGAGGTGGAATTTTTTGAAACATCGCAGGATCCGATCCCGACGTTTCATTATCTGATGGAGAATTATTCTTCCGGTTATTTCAAGGTACCGTCTGTCGGTGCGGGAACTGCTAATACGGAGTTTGAAGTACTGACCGGTATGAGTATGCGTTATTTTGGACCGGGGGAATATCCCTACAAGACTTATGTGAAAAAAGAGGGAAATGCAATCGAGAGTGTGGCAACTGCCCTGAAGCAGTTCGGATATGGTGCACATGCTCTTCATAACAATGGCGGCAATTTCTACAGCCGTGCGGATGTGTTCAAAAATATGGGATTTGATTCCTACACCAGTGAGGAATTTATGAACGTGCTTCAGTTTACGGAAAATGACTGGGCAAAAGATGATATTCTGACGGAACATATTTTAAATGCCATGGATTCCACGGAGCAGCAGGATTTTGTTTTCACGATTACCGTTCAGGGACATGGGGCTTATCCGGAGGAGAAGGTACTGGAGAATCCACTGATTCAGATTACCGGAATGGAAGATGAAGGAAAAAAGAATGCGTGGGAATATTATGTGAATATGCTGTATGAGACAGATTTATTTATAGCAGATTTGATTTCTGAACTGGAGCAGCGCGGGGAACCTACCGTTCTGATTCTTTATGGAGACCATCTTCCGACGATGGGACTGGAAGCAAGTGATCTGAAGAGCCGATATCTGTTCAATACCAATTATGTGATGTGGGATAACATTGGTCTGCAGGAAGAAGATAAAACGCTGACAGCTTATCAGTTGATGTCAGAAGTGTTTAACCGGCTGGACATCCATTCGGGAACGCTGTTCAATTATCATCAGACAAGACGACAGACTACAAACTATCTGTCGGATTTGGAATTGTTACAGTATGACATGCTTTACGGAAAACGATATGTATATGGCGGAAAGGATAAGGAACCGACGGTAGACGATCATTTTCAGATGGGTATTTTAGATGTTTCGCTGTTTAATATGGAAACGGATGTAAATGGAAATTACATTTTATACGGGGAAAATATGACAAGAAACAGCAAAGTATACATTAATGGCGAGAAGCAGGGAACGTCCTTTATTAATGACACGCAAGTGGAATTGAAAAAATCAAAATTAGAGGAAGGCGATACCATTGTGGTGTGTCAGGTAGGCTCAAGCAGTCGTATTTTCCGTTCTTCCATAGAGTACAGATACAATATGGGACAGTTGGTTCCTGCTGAAAATTATGTGGAACCGGTAGAAACGGATGAGCAGGGAGCAGAAGATATGACAGAAAATCCGACATCTGAGCAGTAGAGAAACCTCGAAAAATGCGTACAGTAGTGTCTTGATTTTTTGAGAAGCAGTGCGTATGATAAGATGAGAGAGGGAGGAAATCAATGTTAAATTTTGAAGAAGAATTAAAAAAGTTCAAACCTTGTCTTGAGGTGGAAGACATAGAAGAAGCAGTTTATCAGGAAGATTTGACGGATATGACGGATTTATTGAAGGAACTGCAGAAGAAATAAAAGAGTGATGGTGGGCAAAGTGGAATATACAAAGAAATTAGTATACCTGTCAAATCAATGGTATAACGATGGTTTGAAAAAAGCGAATATTCGGGATATTTCCGGTGCTGTCACTTCCCTGAAGAAAAGTCTTCAGTATAATCGCGACAATATTGCGGCGAGAAATCTCCTGGGACTGGTTTATTATGGACGAGGCGAGGTTTCGGAAGCGCTTGTAGAGTGGATCATCAGCAAGAACATCAAGAGTCATGGCAATATTGCAAACTACTACATTAAGAAAGTACAGGAGTCGAAGACAGAACTGGAAGCAATTGATCAGGCAGTGAAAAAATACAATCAGTGTCTGGAATATTGCAGACAGGGTGGTGAGGATCTGGCGGCAATTCAATTGCAGAAAGTGATTGCATCGCACCCCTCCTTTTTGAAAGCATACCAGTTGCTTGCTTTGATTTATATGCAGACGGAGCAGTATGCAAAAGCAAGACAGTTGATCCGCAGGGCACATCGGCTGGATTCGACAAATGAGATCACGTTGCGGTATATGCATGAGTTGACACAGCTTCATAAGGATAAGGCTGCGAAACTGAAGATGGAAAAATCCCAGACGGTTTCTTACAATCTGGGGAATGAGACCATCATTCAGCCGGTTTCTGCGACGTTAAAAGACAATGCTGCATTACTTACGGTGCTGAATATCGTGATTGGGCTTGCGGTCGGTGCGGCTGTGGTAGGGTTTCTTGCGGTTCCGTCCATGAAGAAAAAGATGACAACAAAGAACAACAAGGAAATCATTGTTTACAGTGAGCAGATTGCGGCACTTCAGAGTGAACTGGATCTGCAGAATAAGGAAATCGAGAACTACAAGGCAGAGAGCAAAGCGACCGAGGAAGAAAAAGCGATTGCACAGCGTACACAGGAAAGTTATGAAGCGCTTCTTACTGCGATGGAGCATTATAATAAGGCAGGGTACAGTCAGAGCGCATTGGCAGATGAACTGCTTGCCATTTCCCCGGAGTCTTTGGGAGCAACGGCGAAGACAGAATACGAAGTCATGACGAAGGACGTTTACGCAAAACAGTGTACGGAACTGTATGATGCGGCGGTCAAAAGTTTTGAAGTGAAAAATTATGATAAGACCATTGAACATTTGGAAAAAGTCGTGAAGATGAATGAACAGTATAAAGATGGGGAAGCGCTTTATACGTTGATGGTCAGTTATCAGAATAAAGAACAGGCAGAAAATGCAACGAATCTGTACAATCGCATTTTGGAATTGTATCCGGAACAGGAGATTGCAAAGAAGGCGACCGAGGTTATGAAACCGGAAACACAGACAGCAGAATAAAGCATACAAAAGAAGACATATGGTGATGATATTCACTGTGTGTCTTTTTCTTTTTTTGAAAGCATTAAAAAGGGGGAGTTTTCATGGAATATGAAGTGCAGGAGAATTGTCTGACGATCTTTCTGCCAAATGAATTGGATCATCACAATGCGGAGGAAATTCGTAGAAAGTCGGATAAACTAATAGAAAAGAATCACATTAAATGTGTGATTTTTGATTTTGAACAGACGAATTTTATGGACAGTTCCGGAATCGGTGTGATTATGGGACGCTATCGTATGGTGCACCTGCTTGGGGGAGAAGTGTGGGCAGTTCATGCGAGTGAAAGAATGAAGAAAATATTGGTGATGTCAGGTGTGACAAAAATAATTCAAATCTATGAGGAGGAACAGCAGGTATGAGAAACACAAATGAAATGGAATTGGTATTTGACAGTATTTCTGTCAATGAAGGATTTGCAAGGGTGGCGGTTGCAGCATTTATGACACAGTTAAATCCGACGTTGGAGGAGGTGTCGGATGTGAAAACAGCCGTGTCGGAGGCAGTGACGAATGCGATCATACATGGGTATGAAAAGGAAGTGAAAAAGATACGGATTCACTGCCATTTAAAAGAGCAGACTATTTACATAGAAGTTGAAGACTATGGAAAAGGAATTGAGGATGTGAGGCAGGCGATGGAACCGATGTTTACCTCTAAGCCGGAATTGGAGCGCTCAGGAATGGGATTTTCCTTTATGGAAGCATTTATGGATGAAATCGAAGTGGACTCCGAACCGGGAAAAGGAACGCTTGTGAAGATGCAGAGAAAAATTGGAAAAGGAAGGGAATTATGGACCACACAACCGCTTTGATTCAGAAGTCGCACGACGGGGATGAAGAAGCGAGAGTACAGTTGGTGGAGGAAAATGTCGGCCTGATTTGGTGTGTGGCGAAACGCTTTTACGGGAGAGGTGTGGAGCCGGAGGATTTATTTCAGATAGGGAGCATCGGACTTTTGAAGGCGATTGATAAGTTTGACCTGTCTTTTGAAGTGAAATTTTCAACCTATGCCGTGCCGATGATTACCGGAGAAATCAAACGGTTTTTAAGGGATGACGGTATGATTAAGGTCAGCAGGTCATTGAAAGAACTGTCGTATAAAGCACACCTAATGCGGGAAAACATGCAGGAGCGTATGCAACGAGAACCGACACTGGAAGAACTGGCACAGGCATTGGAGGTGGAAAAAGAAGAATTGGTAATGGCACTGGATTCTGCAAATGAAGTGGAATCACTTTACAAGCCGGTATATCAGAAAGACGGAAACGAAATTGCCCTGATGGACAAACTGGAGGAAAAAGAAGCACAGGAGGAAAAAATCTTAAACCGCATGATGCTGGAGCAGCTCCTGAAAAGTTTGGAAAAGGAAGCAAGGCAACTGATTTATCTGCGTTATTTTGCAAATAAAACACAGACAGAAGTGGGAAAGGAACTAGGCATCTCACAAGTGCAGGTATCGCGTATGGAAAAGAAAATCTTACAGACTCTGCGAGGAAAAATAGATGTATCTTTTGTAAAAAAATAGACATACTATTTTTGGAAGGAAGGTGGAGTTTATGGAAAAAGCAAAGAAAAGAGTCCGCATATGTCTGCTGTGCGTCGTGTTTGTGGCAGTCGTTATGGGGATTCTTTATTATTATCATGGTATGAATGAAGACGGCGTACAGGCGGAAGGTACACTGGTGATGTTATGTCGGTAAATAGTCAAACTCTGTATATCAAGGGGGAACAGAGCGTGGAAGTAAAAAAGCGGGACGTAACATTAGGCGACCTGATTCAGATGGAGTGTAGTCAGCAAAATGTTGTTTTTAAGTTAAAAACGATAAAGGTGATGAAGATACCGGAAAAAGGACAGCACCGGTTTGTAATTTCAGTATTAAAGATCATCGAATTGATTCATGCAGAGTATCCGGAACTGGAAATTCAAAATTGTGGTTCTCCGGACATCATTTTGACTTACGAGAATCAGCGACAGAACAACAAAGCGTGGGAATGGTGTAAGATTGCACTGATCACGCTAATTACTTTTTTCGGTTCTGCGTTTGCCATTGTGACTTTCAATAACGATTCCGGTGTGCCGGATATCATGGAGAATATTTACGAACTTTTCATGGGGACACCGCCTGACGGTTTTTCTGTTTTGGAACTGACTTACAGCATCGGGTTAATCGGAGGAATTTTAATTTTTTTCAATCATTTTGGAAAGAAAAAGATATCCGTTGACCCGACACCGATAGAAGTGGAGATGCGTCTGTATGAAAATGATATACAGACTACCATTATTGCCGAGTATGGCAGAAAGGGGCAGGAACTGGATGTGGGGAAGGCAAATCATAATGGGAATTATCGGTCTTAGTGCAGGCGGACTGATCGCAGGAGGATTGTACGGATTTATCGTAGAATTGGGTGTGATTTCTGATTTCGCAGACCGGACTCATACGGCAAGTCAGGTGCGGATATATGAAGGGGCACTTGCACTGGGCGGCGGTTTGGGAAACTTTTTAAACATCTATCGGATTACCATTCCGCTTGGCACATGGGCACTGGCAGTGTATGGAATTTTCGCAGGCATTTTCGTGGGGTGCTGGGCGATGTGTCTGGCAGAGGTTCTGAATGTGTTTCCGATTTTTATGCGCAGGACAAAACTGACATCAGGCATCCCGTATATGATTCTGGCAATTGCGTTGGGGAAAGGAATCGGAGCTTTGATTTATTTTCTGTCAGGCTGGTAAAAAGCAATCCCTCCGAAATGAGCCGGAGGGATTGTTTTTTTGAGTATTGATTATATTGTACCAAATCGCTGGCGCGATGGCTAGCGTTACGTACAATGAGGTCGCTACTTTTTCTCAAAAATAAAAGTAGCAGTTTTTTTGTATATGTTATATTGTTGAATCA
>CAZXQK010000044.1:0-7661 GCA_964642785.1 uncultured Faecalimonas sp. | reverse complement strand
TGATGAGGCAGTTTTCGGATAAATCCTACCGTATCCGTCATCAGAACTTCCTGTTTGCTCGGCAGTTTCAGATTTCTCGTGGTCGGATCCAAGGTTGCAAATAACTTGTCTTCTTCCAATACTCCTGCCCCGGTCAGTGTATTTAGCAACGTAGACTTTCCTGCATTGGTGTAACCTACAATGGCAATCACCGGAATCTTATTTCTGCTCCGTTGTTCTCTCGTCACCTCACGATGACGCTTTACATCTTTCAATTCCCGATTTAATTGTGCAATCCTGTCCCGAATCAATCTTCGATCCATTTCCAGTTTCTTTTCTCCGGGACCTCTGGTACCGATGCCGCCTCCAAGCCGGGACAATGATTTTCCAAGTCCGGTCAGTCGGGACTGACGATATTTTAACTGTGCCAGTTCGACCTGAATTTTTCCTTCATTGGTAGAAGCACGTCCTGCAAAAATATCCAATATGAGCAAAGTCCTGTCCATGACTTTTGTATCAAGGGCATCTTCCATATTTCCCAGTTGAATCGGTGAAAGTTCATCATCGCAAATAATTCCGGTAGCCTCGGTCTCCCAGATTAGTTCCTTGATTTCCTCTAATTTTCCCTTTCCAACATAAGTTCCCGGATGAATCTGATCCAAATTCTGTATCACACGTCCAACAGCGACTGCACCTGCCGTCCGCACCAGTTCCTCTAATTCATCCAAAGACTTTTCCGTATCATCATAATCGCTGGTACTGACACCGACTAAAATCACACGTTCCGTTGTTTCCTTTAAGTCTATCATACTGTGTCCTCTCTATCTTGTTTCCAAAAATTGTGCTTCTTTCTCTATGCGTTCATCATCCGGATAAGCCTTTCTATAAGACGCCATCTGCTTTTTTGCGCCCTCCCAATCTGCCATATTTTCATAGACAGCAATGAGATTGTACTGAATTTCCTGCTTTAATTCCTCTGTAAGGTCTTTCATCGATAATGCCTTCGTATAGACATCCAGTGCTTTTTCGTTTTCCCCGGTTTCCAGATAACAGACACCCATCATACTGTAAAGAATGGCTGTTTCATCCGTTTTACTGTCTAATGCCAACTGAAAGTTTTCCACAGCCTCCTCATATTTCTCCAGTTCAAAATACACAATTCCAAGCCCTCTGTAAGCCTCGTCCAAATACTTCTTCTTTGCAATATCCTGTTCAAAACAAGTCTTTGCCTTCTCGTAGTCTTCCGCTTCCAATGCCTCCACTCCATCTGTGATGTGATTACTGCATCCGGTAAAAAGAAACATTCCTGCAAAAACAACTGCTATCATCCACTTTTTCATGTTCCCTGTCCCCTCTCACTCTGTAATATGCTCTAACCCCTGATTGATAATGCTTTGTATATGTCCGTCCGCCAGAGAATAATACACAGTCTTTCCTTCCTTCCGATTTTTCACCAATTTCATCTGCTTCAAAACCCGAAGTTGATGAGACACCGCCGACTGGGTCATTCCAATGGCCTCTGCCAGACCACAGACACAGGACTCCGCTTGAAAAAGTGCACACAAAATCTTTACCCTTGTCACATCACCAAAAACCTTATAAAACTCAGCCAGATCCTGCATAATTTCTTCTTCCGGCATTCCATGCTCAATCTGATGCACGACCGTTTCATGTATATGTTCACTCATTGCTTTTGTTTTTCCCCTTTCATACTTAAAAAGACATCATTCATACCTGTTATTATGAATGATGTCTCTTTTTTTTTCAACTTATTTTCTTCTTAAAATGCGAATTGCATTAAGTACACAGAGCATGGCAACTCCGGTATCCGCAAAAACAGCAAGCCACATATTGGCAATTCCGAAAAATCCCATCAGCATCACAACTGCTTTGACTCCAAGGGCAAGCACAATATTCTGCATGGAAATGCGATTGGTAATTTTTGCAATCTCAAAGGCTTCCACAAGTGCCTGCATGGAAGATGTCATAAAGACCACATCCGCCGCCTCAATCGCAGCGTCGGCACCGCTTCCCATTGCACCGCCGACATCCGCACCTGCAAGCACCGGTGCATCATTGATTCCGTCTCCCACAAACATCACTTCTCCA
This sequence comes from uncultured Faecalimonas sp., assembly GCA_964642785.1. GTDB lineage: Bacteria > Bacillota > Clostridia > Lachnospirales > Lachnospiraceae > Faecalimonas. Next base: position 5,573 of record CAZXQK010000044.1, on the reverse strand, counting down.
TAAGTTTCCCGAATCTCTTGTAACTTCTGAAGTTTTTCCTCCGGAAGCAGTTTGGCATATACCTCACCAATTCCCGTTTCCTTCGCAACTGCATCTGCACTTTGCTTGGAATCTCCCGTCAGCATAACCGTCTGAAGTCCGCTTTTTTTCAACTGTAAAATTGCTTCTTTGGAATCTTCCTTTATCACATCGGAAATCACAATGAAGCCTGCCCATCTTCCATTGCATGCCACATATACTTCCGTTCCTGCTATCTCTGATTCCTGCAGTGGAATATCCACCTGACATTCTTCCAAAAGTGATCTGTTTCCACAAAGGATTTCTCCCTGCTCTGTTATCGCACGAATCCCTTTTCCGGCTATCTCCTCTACCGATTTAGGAGGGTTCAGAGACAGTTTCATCTCTTTTGCCTTTCTCACGATGCTGCCTGCAATCGGATGTGCAGACCGGGCTTCGCACTCTGCCGCCATCAAAAGCAGTTCCTGTTCTGTGATATCATCACTTGTCACCCATGACTGCACCTCAAATACACCTTTTGTAATCGTTCCGGTTTTATCCATGACAATCGCCTTTATATGATGCAAGGTCTCCACGGCAAGCCCGCCTTTAAACAGGATTCCCTTCTTAGATCCGATACCGATCCCCGCAAAAAACGCCAATGGTACACTCAATACAAGAGCACACGGACAACTGATGACCAGGAAGGTAATTGCTGTATAAATCCATTTACTCCAATCTCCCGTGATCAACGACGGAATAATTGCCGTAATAACTGCAATCCACACCACGATCGGAGTATAAATCCTTGCAAATCTGGTGATAAACCGGTCAATCCTTGGCTTGCCTGCCGCTGCATGCTCTACAGACTCCAGAATCCGGCTGACCATGGACTCTTCCAGAACTTTTTCCACTCGCAGTTTCAACACGCCGGAAAGGTTGACACAACCGGAAAGCACAGAATCTCCTTCCCTCACATGTACCGGAACCGGTTCTCCCGTCACCGGAGCAGTATCCATCCGGCTTTCTCCTTCCAGTACAACGGAATCAAGCGGAATCCGGTCTCCTGCTCTGACCAGTATCACATCTCCTGCTTTTGCTTCTTCCGTCGGAATCACTTTCGTTTCCTCTCCCTGCATGAGCAGTACCGTTTCGGCTCTCATATCCACTGCTTCCATAATCTGACTTCTGCTTTTAGAAACTGCTGTTTCCTCAAACCACTCGCCAACGCGGAAGAAGAGCATCACTCCGACCGCCTCTGCGAAATCACCGATTCCAATTGCAGCTATGGTTGCCACACTCATCAAAAAGTTTTCATCAAATAAATGACCTTTGCATAAATTCTTAACTGCCGAATATAAAATCTCACCACCCAAAATGAAATATGCAACAAGAAATAACGCAACTGCCGCAATCTCTGTTCTTCCCTGCAAGAATAATCCGACAATAAACAGCACCGCCGCAATTCCAATCAAAACGTGTTCTTTCTTTCCTTCCTTTTCTCCATGTGCGTGGTCATGGCAATGACCACAGCCACAACTAATCGGTTCCTGATGTTCCTGTTCATGACAGTGGCTGCAACCACATGTATGATGATGTGTATGTTCTGACATAAGATGTCCTCCTTTATATGAATGATTGTTCATATATTCATATAACCACATCTGATAATATTTGTCAATACCAAAACGTAAAAAGCAGTCTCATTTTGTATTTTTACAAAACAAAACTGCTTCCTCATATACATTCACTTTCTTACAACTTCAAATATGCTTCTCCATAATACTTTCTCAGCCATCTCTTTGCACGATACAACTTATTGTACAAAACGTCTCTGGACATTCCAAGTTCTCTCGCCACATCATCATGGGACTTGTCCAAACAGTAAATCAAATTCAAAATTTCATACCAAGATTCATTTTCTTCTGAAACCTTTTGCAGAATCTCACCGGCAAATACTTCCCGTTCTTTCTGCTTTTCATCCAATAAATAGGCATCTTCCGTGCTATGAAGGATTGCACTTTCCTCCGGAATATTATCTACGTAATCTCCTTGTTCCTGTTTGGAATCTCGCAGCCAGTTATAAGACAGATTACGGGCAGTGCGTAACAAATAAGCACGGACGCTATCCAAATTCACGTTGTCAAAATGAAGATACAATTTGTAAAAAGCCTTCTGTGCGATATCCTGTGCTATGTGTTCATCTTTCGTATAATACACACTAATCTTGTAAACATCATGCTGATAAGTACGATAGATTTCTTCAAACTTATCTTCCTTTGATTTCCTGCTCTGCATTCCCATACCCTCTGAGTCTCACTTTTTTAACATCATATCACATTTCCGGAAGATTATGGAAATATTTTATTATCAGGAATGTGTGCTATTACCCGTCTATCTGCCAGTCAATCGGTGCTACCCCATGACTTTCCAAAAACTGATTCGTCTTACTGAACGGCCGACTGCCAAAAAATCCCCGATAAGAAGACAACGGACTTGGATGTGGTGCTTCTAATATCAAATGCTTTGGATTGTTCATCATGGATTTTTTCATCTGTGCCGGTCTTCCCCACAAAATGAAGACGATTGGTCTGTCCTGTGCGTTCAACACGCGTATCGCAGCATCCGTAAATGCTTCCCAGCCGATTCCACGATGTGAATTTGCCTGATGAGCCCGCACCGATAATACGGTATTGAGCATCAGCACGCCCTGCTTTGCCCATTTTTCCAAATACCCATGACTCGGAATCCGACACCCCACATCATCATGCAGTTCCTTATAAATATTTACCAGTGACGGTGGAATCTCTACCTCCGGTTTTACCGAAAAACACAATCCGTGTGCCTGATTTTCGCCATGATACGGATCCTGTCCCAAAATCACTACTTTCACATCTTTCAGCGGTGTCAGGTGAAATGCGTTAAACACATCATCTGCCGGCGGAAAAATCCGATAGTTCCGATACTCCTCATTCACTTTCTGAAACAGTTTTTTATAATATTCTTTCTTAAACTCGTCCTGTAACGCAGCAAGCCAGTCTCCGTTAATTGCCGGCATATATATCCTCCTTATTTTAAGCCCAATTCAAACCAAAAAGCAACTCCGTTCTCATAGTTTACCACACCATAATCTTGTTGGAAAGAGTTCATAATCGCTTTCACAATGGACAAACCAATGCCATGACCACCATACTCCCTGGTACGTGCCTTATCCACCTTGTAAAATTTGCTCCAAATATGCTCCACATCCTCTTCCGGTATCGGTTTCCCTGTATTAAAAACCGTAATACGTACCTTGTCATTTTCCTCATTCACGGTTGCCCGAATGTCGATGACCTTCTCATAATCCAAATGATTCAGTGCATTGCTCAAATAATTCCTTACCACCTGCTCTGCCTTGAACTCATCCGCCCACACATACACAGGCTCTTCACAATAAAAGTTTACCTTCGCTTCTTTTTGCTGAATCAGAATCTCACTGCTCTGCAAAACTCCTCGTATCAACTCTGTAACATCGAAACGTTCAAAAGAAACGTCTTCCTCTCCAAATTCTAATTGATTCAGGGTCAGAAGATTTTTAACCAGTTGGTTCATCTTATTTGCTTCATCCATGATCACGTCACAATAGAAAGCACGACTTTCCGGATCATCCGAGATGCCTTCCTTAAGCCCCTCCGCATAACCCTGTATCAAAGCAATCGGTGTTTTCAGTTCGTGAGAAACATTTCCGATAAACTCTGTCCGCATACTCTCAATCTTTTCTTTTTTTTCAATGTCTTTTTGCAGTTCATAATTCGCATTCTTCAGTTCTGATACCGCATGTTCCAACTTTTCTGACATGGTATTGAAGTTCGCTCCAAGCAATCCGATTTCATTTTCACCACCGCTTACATATTTTGCCTCAAAATCAAGATTTGCCATTCGCTCTGATAATCGGGTCAGTTCTAAAATCGGGTTCGTGATACGTTTGGTAAAAAGCCACACAAACAGACACCCTAAAAATGCCGTCACCACAGTAATGTAAATCAAAAATTTATTGGATATAGTTGCACTTTCCCGAATACTCTCCAACGGACTTCGTAGGATAAACGCATTCCCATTACTAAGATATCCCCACATTTCAATATATTCATCTTTGCTCATCACATCTTTGGCACTGTGAATCTGATACCGTTCACTGGACTTTAGCAATTCGCCGCCTGCCTGATTTTTATTCAGCAGATATCCCATCAACTGCGTAAATAATTCCTGTGTTTTTCTGTCATTTTGTGTAGCTGTCAAAAGAGCCTTGTTATCGTCCGTCACAACAACAAAGGAAATATTCCCGACTTCCACAAGTTCACTCAACCGTTCTGCCATTTTATCAGAAGTCAAAGTCCCTTCATTCGCTGCATTATTCATTTCGTCATACACCTGAATCAGCGAATTCTGTTTGTTATTCACATAGAAATCTTCCAAAAACCACGTATTGATCAATATGGAAACTAAAAGGACAGCGCCAACCAGTGCAATGAAAATCGTTGCAATCTGTCGTCGGATTGATTTTTTCATCTATTCCACCTCAAATTTATATCCCATTCCCCAAATGGTTTTAATATAATTTCCTTTTTCCCCTAATTTGCTCCGCAGTTTCTTCACATGCGTATCAATCGTTCTGGCATCACCAAAATAATCATAATTCCACACATGATTGAGTATCTTTTCCCGTGACAGGGTATGGTTCTGATTTTCCACAAAATAAGTCAAAAGTTCAAATTCCTTTACGCTCAATTCAATGATATTTCCGTCAATCGTTACCATGTGAGCTGACTTATTGATAACGATACCGCCTGCATCAACAGTTTCTACTTCCTCTTGATTTCTGGTGCGCTTCAAAAGAGCACCGACTCTCGCCACCAGTATCTTTGGACTGAAGGGTTTCGACACATACTCGTCCACACCCAAGCCGAAACCTTTTAGTTCACTTTGTTCTTCTCCCCTTGCAGTCAGCATCACTATCGGTACTTTCGAATACTGGCGTACCTCCTTGCAAACCTGCCAACCGTCCATCCGAGGCATCATCACATCCAAAATAATCAAATCAATGTTCTTGTCCGCATAGAAAAGATCCATAGCCTCCACACCGTCTGTTGCCTCTAAAATCTGATACCCTTCACGCTCTAAAAAGTCCCGAATTAATTTCCGCATTCTACTTTCATCATCTACTACTAAAATCTTTGCTCTTTCCATCAAATTCACACCTCGTTTAAGATTTTCTATATGCTATCCTATCAAAGATTTATGTATATTTTGTGTTTTATGTTTTTTCAGTTTAACATATTTTTCTCTTTTCTGATAGTCTGAAATTTCTCAATTCCCCACTAACACACCCTTGACATTTTCACATTCTTCTTATATAATTTAGGCACGTTTGCGAACCAGACTTGTGACTTTAGGGCTTGTACTGGTTTCGACGGGGGTTTTGAAGTTGAGGAAGCCATCTGCGGGGCGGAACCGCATAACAATCCGTACTTTAAATTTAAACGCAAACGAAAATTTAGCGTACGCTGCCTAGTGGCAGCAGTCGGTCTTAGGTC
>CAZXQK010000043.1:0-7776 GCA_964642785.1 uncultured Faecalimonas sp. | reverse complement strand
CTTATCAGGCAATTTCAGGTGCAGGTAAGACATTTAAGGACTGGCCGGAAATGATGGGAAATATCATTCCGTATATCGGCGGAGAAGAAGAAAAGAGTGAGCAGGAACCACTCCGTATCTGGGGGAAAGTGGTTGACGGAGAAATTGTGAAAGCAGATGGTCCTGTGATTACGACACAGTGTATCCGAGTTCCGGTGTTGAATGGACATACAGCGGCTGTATTTGTCAAATTTGCAAAGAAACCGACCAAAGAACAACTGATTGAAAAATTAGTGAACTTCAGAGGACTGCCACAGGAATTGGAACTTCCAAGTGCACCGAAGCAGTTTATTCAGTATTTGGAAGAAGACAACCGCCCGCAGGTGAGTCTGGATGTAGACTATGAAAACGGAATGGGTGTATCGGTAGGACGTTTGAGAGAAGACAAGGTGTATGATTATAAATTTGTAGGATTGTCCCACAATACAGTACGTGGTGCGGCAGGCGGAGCGATTCTCTGTGCAGAGACACTGACTGCAAAAGGATATATCCAGGCGAAATAATCGAGAGCGTGTGTATGGAATCGAAGGATATTTTTCGGGAAATAAGAGCGAAAAGAGCTTTTTTCAGCAATGTGGAAAAGAAAATTGCAGACAGTATCCTTGAACAGCCGGAGCATTTTATTCAGTGCCCGATTGGCAGACTTGCAAAGGAACTGGAAGTATCGCAGGGCAGTGTGAATAATTTCGCACAGAAACTTATCGGTGAGGGGTTTGCAACACTGAAACTGCAGGTGGCACAGCAACTTCCGAAACAGCAGCTCAAGGTTTTTGAAACCATTGAGGACGGAGACTGTGTGAAAGATGTATTGCGAAAGACAATGGAACAGTTACGGGAAGCCTATGAAAACACAGTGGAACTAAACGGGAAAGAGACCTTGGACAAAGTGGCAGAGATGATACTGCATGCGAATAAGATTGACATCTATGGTATTTTTCTTTCCGGGATCGTGGCAGAGCAGTTTCGTTACCAACTGGTGCAGCTTGGAATTTCGGCTGACTATGTCAAAGACAGTTTGCTCAGTCAGGCTTCTGCCTCCATGCTGAAAGAGGATAGTCTGGTGATTGCGGTTTCTTCCTCCGGGCAGACAAAGGATATTATTGATGCGGTATGTATTGCAAAAGAACGACAGATTCCGATTGTTGCACTCACTTCGGATATTAGCTCGCCGTTGGCACAATTGGCAGATGAGGTGTTGATTGCAGCATCCAGCGGCACCAATGTCAGTGGCGATATGTATGAAAAAGAATTTTCCCAGTTTCTTTTGGTGAATGCGGTTTGTGCGTATATTCGACATGTCAGGGATAAAGATGATACGAAACAGTATTATAAATTGATGGAACTTTTGAGTTCGCATAGTATTGAAGGATAGGAAGTCTGGAAACAGGCTTCCTTTTTTACAGTACTTTACAACAAAACGAAGATGAGGTATACTCAAATGGGAGATTTGTATAAATGAGTAAAACTCAAAAAGCATAAACAGAAGGGATAAAAGAAATGAAAGAAGCAGAAAGAAAAGAGACAGTGAAGCGTGCCGTTATGATAGGCGGATTATGTTCCGTTTCTTATCTGGCGGCATACGTTGCAAGAAATATGTTGAGTGCGGTGACGCCTCAGATGCTGGAAGAAAATTATACAGCCGAATATATAGGGACTGTGTCGTCCTTGTATTTTATTACGTATGCCATTGGTCAGCTTATCAATGGTATGTTGGGAGAACGGATCAAGGCGAGATACATGATTAGTTTTGGACTGGTGTTTGCAGGAGTGTGCAACGCACTGTTCCCGTATATTGTGCAGACGCCGTTTGCGGCTCGGATTGTATATGGTATGTCGGGATTTTTTCTTGCCATGATTTATGCACCGATGACAAAGGTAGTTGCGGAAAATACGGAACCCATTTATGCAACCAGATGTAGCATGGGGTATACATTTGCTTCCTTTTTAGGCTCGCCGGTGGCAGGGATTCTGGCTACGGTATTTGTCTGGCAAAATGTATTTCGCGTGGGAAGTGCCGTGCTTGTATTGATGGGAATGCTGTGTTTTGTACTGTTCCTGCTTATGGAGAAAAAGAAAATCATACAATACAACCGTTACGTATCAAAAGCATCGCAGAATAAGGAAAATGGTATTCAGATTCTGCTGAAACACAGGATTGTGAAGTTTACCTTGATTTCCATTATCACCGGCGTAGTTAGGACAACCGTTGTTTTTTGGATGCCGACCTTTATTTCTCAATATCTTGGGTTTACATCGGAACAGTCAACCGCAATCTTTACGGTTGCGACCGTTGTTATTTCGATGGCAACATTTGTGGCGGTCTTTCTTTATGAGCGGTTACATAGAAACATGGATTTGACGATTTTGGTTGCCTTTGTGTCTGCGGCGGTTTGCTTTTTTATGGTATATCTGGTTCGGATACCGGTGGTTACAATTTCGTTTTTGGTACTTGGCATCTTGTCTTCTAATTCGGCAGCATCTATGTTGTGGAGCAGATACTGTCCGGGGTTAAGAGACACAGGGATGGTATCAACGGCTACCGGATTTTTAGATTTTGTCAGTTATGTGGCGGCATCTGTGGCTTCTTCTGTTTTTGCAAATGCGGCAATTACAATCGGGTGGAAAAATCTGATACTGATATGGTTTGGGCTGATGGCAGCAGGGGTTGTGATTTCATTGCCATGGAAGAAGTGAATTTGAAATTTGAAAGAAAGTCGATGGAAGATGTTTCATCGGCTTTCTTTTTGTGATATAATGCTTGTTGCTTAAAAGAGAGTGAAAAGGAATTTACATGGGAAAATCAGTATATATTGCGGAGAAGCCGAGTGTGGCTCAGGAATTTGCAAAAGCATTAAAACTTAATACAAAAAGACAGGATGGTTTTCTGGAATCGGAGGAAGCGATTGTTACCTGGTGTGTGGGGCATTTGGTGACCATGAGTTATCCGGAGGTTTACGATGAGAAGTACAAAAGATGGAGTCTTAATACGCTCCCGTTTCTTCCGAAAGAGTTTAAATATGAAGTCATTTCCAACGTGGAGAAACAGTTTCGGATTGTCAGCCGAATCCTGAATCGGGATGATGTGGACACCATTTATGTCTGCACCGACTCCGGGCGGGAAGGAGAGTATATCTACCGCCTGGTAGAGCAGATGGCAGGAGTGAAAGGAAAGCATCGGAAACGTGTCTGGATCGATTCCCAGACGGAGGAAGAAATCCTGCGGGGAATTCGGGAAGCGAAAGATTTGTCCGAGTATGACAATCTTTCTGCTTCAGCGTATCTTCGTGCCAAAGAAGATTATCTGATGGGGATTAATTTTTCCAGACTGCTGACATTGAAATACGGAAACAGTTTATCCTCTTTTCTGAATACGAAACATACGGTGCTGTCGGTCGGACGTGTGATGACCTGTGTGCTTGGCATGGTTGTCCGTCGGGAACGGGAGATCAGGGAATTTGTGAAAACCCCTTTTTACCGGGTGCTGAGTAAGGTGCAACTGGGAGAACAATCCTTTGAAGGTGAGTGGAAAAGTGTCAAAGGTTCCCGGTATTTTGAAAGTTTTGATTTGTATAAAGAAAATGGATTTAAAGAGAGAGAAAAAGCAGAGGAACTAATTCGATATCTGAAGGAAGACGAACCGTTGCAGTGTGAGGTATCAGCTGTGGAAAAAAAGGTGGAGAAAAAGGCACCGCCGCTTCTTTACAATCTGGCGGAACTTCAGAATGAGTGTTCCAAGCGGTTCAAAATCAGTCCGGATGAAACCCTTCGCATTGTGCAGGAATTATATGAAAAGAAACTGGTTACTTATCCGAGAACCGATGCCCGTGTGCTGTCGACTGCAGTGGCGAAGGAGATTTCCAAAAACTTAAACGGGCTTTCCAAGTATGAGGTGGCAAAACCGTATCTGCAGGATATTTTGAAGTTTGGAAGCCATAAAGGCTTGGAAAAGACAAAATATGTGAATGATAAGCAGATCACAGACCATTATGCCATTATTCCGACCGGACAGGGACTTTCAGCATTAAACAGCGTATCGACGACTGCAAAACAGGTGTATGATACAATCGTAAGAAGATTTTTAAGTATTTTTTACCCACCGGCTGTTTATTATAAGATGAGCATCACCACCCGGATAAGGGGAGAATCTTTTTTGTCTAATTTTAAAGTGCTGGCAGAAGAGGGGTACCTGAAAGTGGTTGGTGCAGGGAATGACAATGATGTGGATGGCGGACTGTTTGAACAGTTAAAGATGGTAAAGAAAGGTTCTACTCTTCCGGTTCGTGAACTTAGTGTAAAAGAAGGGGAGACAACACCGCCGAAGCGTTATAATTCCGGTTCCATGATTCTGGCGATGGAAAACGCCGGGCAGCTGATTGAAGATGAGGAACTGCGTGCCCAGATAAAAGGAAGTGGTATCGGGACCAGCGCAACGAGGGCAGAAATCCTAAAAAAACTGATTCACATTAAGTATTTGAGCCTGAATGGGAAGACCCAGATTATCACGCCAACTCTGCTTGGAGAATTGGTGTTTGACGTGGTGGAACATTCTATCCGCTCGCTTCTGAATCCGGAACTGACGGCAAGCTGGGAGAAAGGGCTTACCTATGTGGCGGAAGGACAGATTACGTCAGAAGAATATATGATAAAATTGGAGAATTTCATTTCCAGTCGAACAAATGGTGTGTTGGGATTGAATAATCAATATCAGTTAAGACAATGCTATGACAATATTTCAAAATATTATAAGTAAGGAGAAACAAGATGGAAGAATTAACAGTACAATCACTTTATAACCTGGAGGAAACCATTGCAAAAGATATATTTGAGGGAGTCACCTATCCGTGGGAAGTTCTCCCGGAAATTGGAGCATTCATTGTGGAACTGGGGAAAAGATTACCGGCAGATGAGTATGAAAAAGTCTGGGATAACGTCTGGGTGGCAAAAAGTGCAACAGTGGCGCCGACTGCGTTTATCAATGGCCCTGCCATTATCGGAAAAAATGCGGAAATCAGACACTGTGCGTTCATTCGCGGGAATGCCATCGTAGGAGAAGGTGCGGTAGTCGGAAATTCTACGGAACTGAAAAATGTGATTTTATTTAATAAAGTACAGGTGCCACATTATAATTATGTCGGCGATTCTATTTTGGGCTACAAAGCTCATATGGGAGCAGGTTCCATTACATCCAACGTGAAATCGGATAAGACACCGGCAACCGTAAAAACGCCGGAAGGTCCGATGGAAACCGGATTAAAAAAATTTGGTGCCATGCTTGGTGATGAGGTGGAAGTAGGATGCGGCTCTGTGCTGAATCCGGGAACCGTAGTGGGAAGACATTCAAATATCTATCCATTATCCATGGTAAGAGAGTTTATCCCTGCAAACAGCATCTATAAAAAGCAGGGTGAAGTGGTGCAAAAGAGAGTTTAGTAGAGTTAAAATGGTTACAATACCCTTGTTTCTTTGAAAATGAGGGTATTGTGATGACAAAAAAACTTGCAACGGGGGATTCGGTGTGCTATTATGAGACCGTATCAAATATCAGGCGGACATAAGATTGTCCGATTCAAGGCGGTTCAGCCGGGAACATCCATTTGATAAATAACAAAACAGAAAGAAGTGGTGCTTATGATTGTGGAAAAAAGAGTTGACAATCAGGAGGAAGTATAATAGTATAATAGATAGAAAAACGAACATAAGTTCGCTGAAGGAGAATGAATAATATGGCAAATGAAGATAAGATGAAAGCCTTAGATGCGGCAATTTCAAAATTAGAGAAAGATTTTGGAAAAGGAACAGTAATGAAGTTAGGCGATGCAGGAGCGGATATATCAGTAGAGACGGTGCCGACAGGTTCACTTAGTCTTGATATTGCACTGGGACTAGGAGGCGTGCCAAAGGGACGTGTGGTCGAAGTGTACGGACCGGAATCCAGTGGTAAGACGACAGTTACGCTACATATGATTGCAGAAGTGCAAAAAAGAGGTGGTATTGCAGGGTTTATTGATGCAGAACACGCATTGGATCCGGTGTATGCAAAGAATATCGGTGTCGACATTGATGAACTTTATATTTCGCAGCCGGACAGTGGTGACCAGGCATTGGAGATTGCAGAGACCATGGTGCGTTCAGGAGCGATGGACATCATCGTGATTGACTCGGTTGCTGCATTGGTACCGAGACAGGAAATTGAAGGAGATATGGGGGATTCCCATGTGGGACTCCAGGCAAGACTGATGTCACAGGCGCTGCGGAAACTGACTCCGGTTATCAGCAAATCAAACTGTGTCGTGGTATTTATTAACCAGTTGCGTGAAAAGGTTGGAGTTTTATTTGGCAATCCGGAAACGACAACCGGTGGACGTGCGCTGAAGTTCTATGCGTCTGTCCGTATGGATGTCAGAAGGGTGGAGACATTAAAACAGAATGGTGAGCTGGTTGGTAACCGTACTAAAATTAAGATTGTAAAGAATAAGATTGCTCCGCCGTTTAAGGAAGCAGAATTTGATATTATGTATGGAAGGGGTATTTCCAGAGAAGGAGATATCTTAGATTTGGCTGCGAATGTAGACATCATCAACAAGAGTGGTGCATGGTATGCATACAACGGAGAAAAAATCGGTCAGGGACGAGAGAATGCGAAGACTTATTTGCGTGAGCATCCGGAGATGTTGGATGAAGTGGAACGGAAGGTAAGAGAACACTATCAGCTGGCTCCGAAGCAGGAAGAGGAAGCATAAGATGGAAGATGCTCTGAAACAGGCGAAACTGAAAGCCTTAAGTCTGCTGACGGATATGGACCGTACAGAAGAACAGCTGCGACAGAAATTGAAACAGAAGTCCTATTCGGATGATGTGGTGGAGCAGGCGATTGCATATGTGAAGTCCTTTGGGTATGTTGATGATGAGAAGTATGCAAGACACTTTGTAGAAAACCGCAAGTTTTCAAAAAGTAAACCGGAGATTTTGGCATTGTTGAGTCAAAAGGGATTGCAACGGGAAGTGATAGAATCGGCACTTGAAGAATGTTACCATTCGGAAGATGCGATAGAAGCCATTCGCCGTCTGGCTGAGAAGAAACATTACTCATATGAGGAGAGTGATGAGTGTGAAATACGAAAAATTTGTGATTATTTATTGCGAAAAGGCTTCCGATATGGAGATATTTGTCAAGTACTACAAGTTTCTTTCAGGAACACTTGACATTGTTGTTGAAAAAGGATAAAATTAAACTATTGTATACGTACAATGAAAATTTAATAAGGAGGTGCTCCTGTGCAACCAGAAATTATGATTATAATTGTTGCGGTGATTGCACTTGTTGTAGCATCGATAGTTACATACAAAGTAACAGTTTCTAAGCTTACAAAAGATGCAGATTCCAAAATTGGAAATGCGGAAGAAAGAGCAAGGGAAATTATCGATGAGGCGCTGAAAACGGCTGAGACTACAAAGAAAGAAGCTCTCTTGGAAGTGAAAGAAGAGTCTATTAAGACGAAGAACGAGCTCGATAAAGAAGTGAAGGAAAGACGAGCAGAAGTACAACGCTATGAAAAACGTGTACTGTCCAAGGAAGAAGCAGTAGATAAGCGGATGGATGCGATTGAACAGCGTGAAACGAATTTCACGGCAAAAGAAGAGCAGTTGAAGCAACGGGAAGCGAAAGTGGAAGAACTGAGCAGACAAAGAGTACAGGAACTCGAAAGAATCTCAGGATTAACCTCCGAACAAGCAAAG
>CAZXQK010000042.1:0-7919 GCA_964642785.1 uncultured Faecalimonas sp. | reverse complement strand
CGGAACAAAAAATATGGATTACGGCAGGGTTCTTGAAAATATAGTCGCAGTAGAATTGTTACGCAGAGGTTATGAGATTGATGTAGGCGTTCTTTATAAAAAGGAAATTGACTTCGTGGCTATTAAGCATAATGAAAAAATTTACATTCAGGTATCCGACAATATCAGCGATGATAAAACTTTTGATAGGTTGCCTTTCTGTAATGTCAATATATGCGTCAGGCTTTTTTTCTAACCAACTTGGCAACATTTTCTATATGCACCGTCATGCAGAAATTATCTATCGGCGTTACTTCTTTTAGCTCATACCCATTTTCACACAAGAACTTTAAATCCCTTGCCAGTGTTGCGCTGTCACAGCTCACATACACAATTCTATCCGGCTGCATCTGCACCATCGTCTGAAGCAGGGTTTCCTCACAGCCTTTTCTCGGCGGGTCCACTACGATGACATCGGCACATGCGCGTTTGCCATGTTCACGCTCGTAATCTGCATAGTAATTCGGAAGCACTTCCTCTGCTTTTCCCACAAAAAACTCTGCATTTTCGATATCGTTCAATCCGGCATTTCTTCTTGCATCGTCAATTGCCTGTGGCACAATCTCCACTCCATAGACTTTCTTTGCTTTCCGGGCAAGGAACAGGGAAATAGTTCCGATTCCGCAATACAGATCCCAAACCGTTTCTTCTCCGGTCAGTCCGGCATACTCCAATGCAAGATGATACATTTTCTCCGTCTGTTTTGGGTTAACCTGATAAAAGGACAACGGTGATATCTGATACTTCACGTCTCCGATGTAATCCGTAATGAAATCCTGTCCCCAAAGCACCCGGATGTCTTTTCCCATAATCACATTTGTATTTTCACGGTTCACACTGTATGTGATACTTGTCATTCCTTGGATTTTTGCCAAATTATCCACAAGTTTTTCAGAATACGGCAGGTTATCTCCATTTACCACCAGGCAAACCATAATCTCTCCGGTTGTGAATCCATAGCGGATTAATATGTGGCGCACCAATCCTACCTTCGTTTCTTCATTATAAGAAGAAATGTGGTTTTCATTCATATAATCCACGATGATTTGCAGGATTTCCTGATTAACCGGTACGCCAAGTGCGCATTCCATGTTTGGAATAATCTGATGGGTACGCCCTGCATAAAATCCGATCACTACTTTGCCGTTCTTATCCGTTCCAATTGGAAATTGTGCTTTGTTTCGGTAATAAAACGGTTCATCCATGCCACAAACCGGCTGCAGAACACGTTCCACCATTTCCGGTGCGAATCCACCGATGCGAACCAGATTTTCCGCCACTTTTTTCGCCTTAAATGCAAGTTGTGCTTCATAGGACAATTCCTGCAACTGACAACCACCACACTGACGTGCCACCGGACATTTCGCCGGAACACGCTCTTTCGACGGTGTGACGATACGTATCATCTTTGCATAAGCATAGTTTTTCTTCGGTTTTGTAATCACCGCTTCTACCGTATCACCAGGAATTGCATCTTTCACAAACAGAGTGTAACCGTCTGCTTTTCCGATTCCTTCTCCATTTACACCGATATCTTCAATTTTCACTGTAATTTTGTCGTTTTTCTTCATAAAAATTATAAACTGCTCTTTCTCAGATTTGAATCAAACAGGCGGTTAAATCCAATCCACTGATCCGCCTCTTTATCTTTAAAAATTTCCCTCAACGTCTGCAATTTAGCATCGGTTGCATCCGCATAATGAAGGGCAACCGCCTCCGGAAGTGCCGGTTTTTTCGGCGAACCGTATTCCAATTCACCATGATGTGCCACCACGCAATGCTTCAGTTCATTCGCAAGTTTCTCCGGAAATCCTTCGATAGTCCGAACACCTTCGCTTATCATTTCCACCCCGATAATAATGTGACCAAGCAATTGTCCTTCATCGGTATAGTCATTTTCCGGAAAATCTGAAAGTTCCTTTGTTTTTCCGATATCATGGAACAAAGCCGCCGTATACAACAAATCTTTATTTAAAATCGGATATGCACTCACATAATACTCACACATTCTGATAATACTTAAAGTATGCTCCAATAAACCGCCTGCGAAACTGTGGTGCACGCTTTTTGCCGCAGAATGTTCTTTAAAAATGCGAACAAATTCTTCATTTTTCACATAGTAATACTCCGCAAGCTGACGCAGATATTTATTTTCAATCTGATTCACGTAAGACACCAATTCCTCATACATGCCCTCTACGTTTTTTTCACTGGTCGGCATATAATCCGCCACGTTGTATTCATCTTCATATGGTTTGCGAAGCTGCTTGATGTTCAGTTGCAGATTGTTATTGTAACTGACAACCTCTCCGAATACTTCCACAAAATCCTTCTCATCATAATCTGCAATTCCGCCGGAATTCGGATCCCACACTTTTCCGTCCAATGTTCCGGTCTTATCCTGAAGCGTCAGGTTGTCATATGGCTTTCCGTTTCTCGTTTCCGCAGAACGTTTTGTTTTGCAAAGATAAATGGAGCGAACCGTATCGCCCTCTTTTAATGTATTAATATATCTCATTGTATGATTTCCTTCTTTCTGTTCAATCTTCTTATCAGTATACAATATTTCCTCTTTCCTTTGCAACTCAAATAGGGTAAAATATTACGTAACAAGTGACTATTCAGCCGTAACGAAGAAATAAGACAATCTTGTCATGCTTGCATGTAAAAATTGGCTTATTTCTTCGGAAGGTGGCTCTAATAGAGTCACCGCCCTCTTAATGAGCAAAATTAGCCATGCAGTGGTGAGAAAGCACGTAGAACGTGCGGTTTTGCGAATTTAAGAGGGATAGACTGAACATCCAATAATCTAAGGTGAACATTATGAAGCAAAAAACATTATCAAAATTAGAATATGACAAAATCATTCATCTGTTAGCAGACCGGGCTTCTTCCGAATCCGGTAAGATTCTCTGTCAATCGTTAAAACCGATGACTGATTTGGAAGAAATCAATACTGCACAGGAACAGACTGCTGCCGCTTTCTCAAGAATCATAAAGAAAGGACAGCTCTCTTTCAGTGGCTGTTATCCAATCGAAGCCTCCCTGATGCGTTTGGAAGTTGGCGGCACACTAAGCACAGCCGAACTTCTCCGCATCTGTAAGCTTTGTGAAGTGACCGCACGTGCAAAATCTTACGGAAGATGCGATACCGTTGAAGAACTTACAGACTGTCTGGACGGTTATTTTGAACAGTTATCGCCTCTTACGTCCCTTACAAATGAACTTCGACGCTGTATCATTGACGAGGACGAAATCAGCGACGATGCCAGCACCACGCTTCGCCAGATCCGTCGCAGTATGAATCAGATAAATGACAAGGTGCATACCACCTTAAACGGACTTGTGAACAGTTCTCTTCGCACCTACCTGCAGGATGCGATCATCACTATGCGTGGAGACCGCTACTGCATTCCGGTCAAGGCAGAATACCGCAGTCAGGTAAACGGACTGATCCACGACCAGTCTGCTACCGGCTCCACGCTCTTTATCGAGCCAATGGCTATCGTAAAATTAAACAATGACCTAAAAGAATTATACGCTAAAGAGCAGGAAGAAATCCAAGTCATTCTTGCCCGACTCAGCGTTGAGGTCGCAGAACACATCGATGAGCTTCGCACAAATTATCAGGTGTTAGGAAATTTGGATTTCATATTTGCAAAAGGTGCTTTGGCCCTTTCCATGAATGCAAGCAAACCAATCTTTAACACGAAAGGATATATTCACATTCGGGAAGGCCGCCACCCGTTGCTTGACAAGAAAAAGGTAGTTCCGATTACCATTACCTTAGGGGATACTTTTGACCTTCTGATCATCACCGGACCAAATACCGGTGGAAAAACCGTTTCCTTAAAAACGGTTGGACTGTTCACGTTGATGGGACAATCCGGTCTGCACATTCCTGCACTGGATCGTTCGAAACTTGCCGTATTTGAGCAGGTCTATGCGGATATCGGAGACGAACAGAGTATTGAACAAAGCCTGAGTACCTTTTCTTCTCATATGACAAATATTGTTTCCTTCCTGCAGGAAGTCGATGAACATTCTTTGGTTCTGTTTGACGAATTGGGAGCCGGAACTGACCCGACGGAAGGCGCTGCCCTTGCGATTGCCATTCTGTCACACCTGCATGAATGCGGTATCCGCACTATGGCAACCACGCACTACAGTGAATTAAAGGTATTTGCCCTCTCCACACCCGGTGTAGAAAATGCCTGCTGTGAGTTCGACGTGGAAACCCTCCGTCCAACCTACCGTTTATTAATCGGTATTCCGGGAAAAAGCAATGCATTTGCCATTTCCGGCAAACTGGGGCTCCCGGATTACATGATCGAACGTGCAAAGGAACATCTGTCTGAAACGGACGAAGCATTTGAAGATTTACTGACCGACTTGGAAACCAGCCGGAAAACCATTGAAAAAGAGCGGGCAGAAATTGCCTCTTACAAACGGGAAATCGAAGCCTTAAAGCAGGAACTTCACGCCAAACAGGAACGCCTGAATGCACGCAGTGATAAAATCATCAAAGAGGCAAATGAAAAAGCAAATATCATCTTACGTGAAGCGAAGGAATTTGCAGATGAAACCATGAAGAACTTCCGTAAATTCGGCAAGGAAAGTATTTCTGCCGCAGAAATGGAAAAGGAACGGGAACGTTTGCGTCAGAAAATTGCCAAAACACAAAGCGGTGTAAAAATCGAAGCGAAAAAACCGCAAAAGCAACACAAAGCGAGCGATTTCCGTTTGGGCGAATCCGTAAAGGTTCACAGCCTGAACCTGACCGGAACCGTCAGTTCTCTGCCGGATGCGAAAGGAAATCTTTATGTACAGATGGGTATCCTTCGTTCGCAGGTGCATATGTCTGATTTAAGTATTATCGAAGAACCACTGACCGCAACGGAACGTCAAAGACAGCGGACTTCTTCCGGAAAAATGAAGATGAATAAAGCAATGACGGTCAGCCCGGAAATCAACTTACTCGGAAAAACCGTGGATGAAGCCATTGCGGAATTAGATAAATATTTGGACGATGCATACCTGTCCCACTTGAGTCCGGTACGCATTGTACACGGAAAAGGCACCGGAGCCCTGCGTGCAGGAGTCCACAACTATCTGAAACGCCAGAAACACGTGAAATCCTACCGCCTTGGTGCTTTCGGAGAAGGTGATGCCGGTGTCACCATCGTAGAATTTGATTGAGCATTACCGTACCAGTTTTTCTATCACACAGGTATGTTTTCTCTCCCCTGCCGGAGCATTCTTATCATAATTGATCCCTACAAGCAGTACCTCACCGCCAAAATCTCTGATGGCATCCGGATACTGCTTGTTCTTTATCTGTTCGATTGCTCCCACTGCCGTTTTATTCCATTTCATTTCAATCAAAAGTGCCGGAAATATCGAATCTCTTTTCGGCAGATACACAAGATCTGCAAATCCTACACCTGCCGGGAGTTCCTCAAATTTCATGTAATAATCCTTGTAACTGAAATACGCCAGTTTCACGATGCTTCTCAGTGCCTGCTCATCATTGTAGAACAGTGCCGTGGTTTCCTCCTGATGTATTTTCTCTATCTGAGCCGCAACTTTCTCTGCATTCATATGAATCGTATCCGCAAGCAACTGATCACTTTCTCTTACTCTTCGAATGGTTTCATCCCTCTTCACACCACGGATTGCTTTGGCAAACTCCCGTTTAATCTCTTCATTCGGTATATACACTTTCTGTGTCTTGTCATCAAATGCCAAATACCCCAGATGAACTAACAACGTCAAAACATCATCCCGGTTGTGAAAAGTAATCAAATCATTGGAAAAACCAAGTGGATCCACCTCTACGGAAATGCCACCCATCAATTCTGCGATCGTTTTCGACAAACCATCATAGTCCAGACTGATATACTCCAGCAGACTATCTGCTGCAGATGTCTGCGTCCAGTAAGAACGATAACAATCCGTCCGGATTGCCTCCACAACAGAGTTTGGATTATAAATCGCTCCCACCCCTCGCAGCTCATATCCGTCATACCACTGCTTCATGGCAGTAAAATCCCGTCTATAGGTTCTGCATAATCCTCTTACTTCTTCTTCCGTAAATCCCACATATTCTGCAAACTCCTGTGGGTACACCATGGTATATTCTTTAAAATCCGAGATAGCAGACTGCGAACCATCTTTCTTGATCGGCAAAATCCCCGTCATGTATGCAGATGCAAATACCTTGTCTGTAGCACCGCTGTTTTTAAAAAGCATACGGAGAAAACGTAAATATTGCATCTGAATCTGTGGCCATTCCCGGATCGGTGCATCCCATTCGTCGATAATCATGACAATTCTGTTTCCGGTAAACTCTACCACCTGTGCCAGCGTATCTATAAAGGATTCCCGAACCTGTATCTCCGGATATGCCATAACAAGTTCCTGAATCACGTTTCGTTCAATAAATGCAAGCATACCGTCTTGGTCCGTTGCACCGATGATTGCCGTCATATCCAGATAGATCACATCATACCGATTCAGATGTTCCCGATAGGTCGGATACGCAGCAATTTTCAAATCGCCAAATATCTCCGATGAATCGCAGGTCTTATCATAATACGCACATATCATCTTTGCAGCAAATGATTTTCCAAAACGGCGTGGTCTGCTGATACAGATTAATTTTCTCACCGTATTAATTGTATCATTTACAAGCCCTAAAAGACCGGTTTTATCCACATATAAACCATTTTTAATCGTTTGAAAACCACTGTTCCCCGGATTCAAATAAATTCCCATGCTTTGTCACTCCTAATAAAAAATCCGTTATACACTTTTAGTATAACGGATTTTTCCCATAAATACAACCTGTCTTTCTGACTTTAGTGTGGCTCGTCAATAGGACTCCAAAAAAGATCCCGGCAGAGAACAGCAAAACAACAAATTCAACTCCACCGGGACCTTTATACAAATATAAGACAATAAACTAATTTTATCTGCGAGAACCTTTCTTTCTCACAATTACCAATACCACAAGTCCGATACCACTTACAAGCATCCATCTCAGACATGGATCCGTCCGGATATCATCTCCTGTCTTCGGGATACTTTGACCGGCATTTTCACCGGTTCCGATATAGGTATTGATCAAATCGTATCCGTCAATCTGCTTCTGATAGCCTGAAACATCTTTTTCATCTATTGTGTATGTCACTCTGTTTCCGTCAGCATTGCAAAGTGGCATCTCAAAATGATACTGCCAGTTGTCATCTGCCGTCACCTGACACTGTGCAACAAGCATGCCGTCCGCATAGAGGTATACAACAATCGAGGTTGGCTGTGAATCTTTTGGATTGTCACCATGTACCCATTTTTTTGTACCGTGAATTCTTACTGTTTTATCAGATTGTGTTTTCGTATATGTATTGGTAAAAACAACACCTTCTGTTTCAATCCCGTTTCTCATGATCCTTCTTTCACAGGAAAGAATATGATCCTTTTCGGTTACGGTAAATGCGATCGTGTATATGGCAGCATCGTATTTCCATCCTGTTTTCCCACTGTTTAATTCATAGACCGAATAAACATATTTTCCGGATTCGGTAAAGGTAATGTTACCGATTTCGAGTTCACCACCGCCTACAAGCGTAAGCCGTTTCTGATTGCCGACCGAACCGCCGGGCATAGGTGCATCTGCTTCACCCTCAAATACAAATTCAAATTCTGTTTTAGGGGCATTTTTACCATCAATAACCTTCGTAATAATCGGAAGTTCGATTTCAAGCGGTGCAACATAGGTATTTGTAATGTCATATCCGCTGTATGTTGTGCGGTAATTTGTTATCGGTGTTTCGGTAACGGTATATTTTGCTTCGGTGCCGTCTGTGTTATATTTCGGTGCA
>CAZXQK010000041.1:5643-7943 GCA_964642785.1 uncultured Faecalimonas sp. | reverse complement strand
CAACGGAGGGAGGTACACATCCGGAGGTCAATAAGGAAATGGAGGAGGGCTCTATTTCCTGTTCGGCATTAACAGTATTGTATGTGGCATATTATTTGTGTGCAAACGACAGCAGAAGACAGTGTGACTATCTGGCATTTGCAAAGGAGATATTGGATTTCCACGATGCTTATACAGTCAATACTCCTCATCCAGTTATGTTCAGATCTTCATTACGATGGTGGGAAACAATCTGGGAAGGGGATGCAGACGGTCCGGCTGTCTGTTTTGGACATGCATGGTCTATATGGAGAGCTGAGGCACAGTTCTGGTATGGATTACTTGCGAAGGATAATGTGAGACTGTTGGATTCGTATAATGGTTTCATGGGCAATTATGCAAAGGAACAGGAAGATGGAACAGTTTACGCCATCTATCAATATGAAAAAATGTCCGGTGGAGCGACAACGCACAATGGGAGTGAATTAGAGTATCGGTTAAAAGAAGGATTTCCTGACAAGGCAGACGACACGACGTCCAGGTATCTGTTCGCAAGAGATTTTCAGTGTTGGCAATGTTGTGCGGCTTTTGTAGAGATTCACGGAAAAAGATATGAATTAGGATGTCATGTGGAAGAAGGAAAAATTCATTTTCATGGAACACAGTTGCAGATCTTGTATTTAGGTGTGTCTGCAGGGAAGTATAGAATAGAAACAAAAAGTATGCCGAAAATCATATGCCTTCATGATTATCAGATAGACCAGGTTGGAAAATATTTATATGAAATAAGTTGTATATAAAATCGTTTTACAGAGGTAATTGCCTTGAGAATTCATCGAAAACTCCCGCTTTGGTGGGAGTTTTTGATTGTGGCATATATGAAGAAAGATGATACTTCATCTGTATCGAAATCAGTCGATCATCAGGTTGCGTGGGCATGGGTATTATTAGCAGTATATACAGAGTGGTAGTTGGCATATATTAGAAATATATGGTAGTTCGAGGTGGAAAGAATGAAACTGTTACTTTATATTTCGGATATGATTGTGCCTGCCTGCATTTTTCTGATTGTAATATATGGTGTGTCGGAGAAGGTAAAGGTGTATGACGAGTTCGTGCGAGGGGCGAAGAAAGGTTTTTATACCGTAATTAAAATCCTGCCGACTTTAATTGGACTGATGGTTGCGGTCGGAATATTACGGGCTTCCGGTTTTCTTGAATTTCTTGCCGGATTACTGGGAAACGTGACCGATTACATAGGGTTCCCGTCTCAACTGGTACCCCTTACACTTGTGCGGATGTTTTCCTCGTCAGCCGCCACAGGATTGCTTCTGGATTTGTTCAAAGAGTATGGAACGGATTCGAGAATCGGACTTATTGCATCGATAATGCTTAGTTGTACGGAAACGATTTTCTATACCATGAGTGTTTATTTTATGGCGGCAAAAGTGAAAAAGACAAGGTATACACTGCCGGGTGCACTTTTGGCTACGATTGCCGGAATTGTGGCGAGTGTGTGGCTTGCGGGAATAGTGTGAAAAGCAATTGCCATTATCTGTGAAATCAATTATAATAATCTGCATGAAGTAACAGATAATCAAAATACGGAGGATCAGACATGAAAGATGTAACCATTTCAAATTCGATTTTATATGTAGGAGCAGATGATAAAACATTAGATTTGTTTGAAAGTCAGTACCATGTTCCAAATGGTATTTCATACAATTCATATGTGATTTTAGACGAGAAAGTTGCAGTCTTGGATACGGTAGACCAAAGAGCGACAGAGGAATGGCTTGTAAATGTTGAGAAGGCATTGGCGGGAAGAACGATAGATTATTTGGTCGTTTCTCATATGGAACCAGACCATGGTGCGAATATCAGGAATCTGATGGACAGATATCCGGAAATGCAAGTGGTGGGAAATGCAAAGACTTTTGGGATGATACAGCAATTTTTCGGTGTTGATATAAGTGATCGTTCTGTTGTGGTCAAAGAGGGCGACACGTTAGATTTAGGCGTACATACACTTCAGTTTTTTATGGCACCGATGGTACATTGGCCGGAGGTTATGGTGACATATGAACAGGCGGAAAAAATTCTGTTTTCAGCAGATGGATTTGGTAAATTTGGTGCGTTAGATACCGAAGAAGATTGGACGTGTGAGGCTAGACGTTACTATTTCAATATTGTGGGAAAATATGGAGTACAGGTGCAGGCATTGTTGAAAAAAGTGGCAGCATTGGATATTCAGATGATTTGTCCGCTCCATGGACCAATATTAAAAGAAAATTTGGAATATTACATTGGTAAATATGATC
>CAZXQK010000041.1:0-5633 GCA_964642785.1 uncultured Faecalimonas sp. | reverse complement strand
TTGGAGCAAGTATGAGCCGGAAGATGAAGGTGTGTTTATTGCATATGCTTCCATCCATGGAAATACTGCGGAAGCTGCAAAAAAAATGGCGAAAATATTGGAAGATAAAGGAGCAAAACGAGTTGTGATTGCTGATCTTTCCAGAGATGATATGGCGGAAGCAGTGGAGGATGCGTTCCGACACAGTCATATGGTGGTGGCAGCAGCGACATATGATGGAGGATTGTTCCCTTGTATGGAAGCGTTTCTATCACATTTAAAGGCAAAGAATTATCAAAAACGTACGGTTGCACTCATGGAAAACGGAAGCTGGGCACCGATGGCGGCGAAAAAAATGCGTGAACAGTTGGAAGGAATGAAGGCAGTGACGATTTGCGAACCGGTGGTGACGATAAAGTCAGTCATGAATGAGGATACGATAGAGGCGATGGAAGAATTAGCAGAGAATATGTTAAATATAGAACATTAAATTGTAAAATAAAATGCACCGTTTATAGATAAGGGAATCTAAAAACGGTGCGTTATTTATATACACTAATTCGATCTAAAATTTGGAGTAAGCAGCTTCGTCACATACGATTGTTACGTCCGGATGTAATTGCAAAATGGAACCCGGAACAGCCGGTGTGATAGGTCCCGTTACACATTTGTATAAGGCGTCAGCTTTGTCTTCTCCGGATACAACAACCACGATTTTCTTTGCAGCCATGATAGTACCGATACCCATCGTAACTGCCTGACGAGGAACATCATCTGCAGAAGCAAAGAAACGTTTGTTAGCTTCGATTGTTCTTTCTGTTAATGTTACGCAGTGTGTGCATTTTTCAAAATGATCAGCAGGTTCATTGAAACCGATGTGTCCGTTATGTCCCATGCCTAATAATTGCATGTCTACGCCACCGAGTTCTTTGATCAATGCTTCGTATCTTACACATTCTGCATCGATATCTTCGGCGTTTCCGTTAGGAAGATTGGTGTTGTTCTTATCAATGTTTACATGATTGAAAAGATTGTCGTTCATAAAGTAGTAGTAGCTTTGATCATGTGTAATTGGAAGACCTTTGTACTCATCAAGGTTTACGGTTGTGATATCTGCAAAATCGATGTCGCCATTTTGATTTTTCTTCACTAACTCAGCATATGTACCAACCGGTGAAGAACCTGTTGCAAATCCCATTACGCTGTTTGGTTTTAATGTAATCTGTGCTGCAATGATATTTGCTGCAACTTTACTCATTTCATCATAATTTTTTGTTTTAATGATTCTCATAGTCTTAATCTCCTATCTTTTAATATATATACTAATATACACCAATATAGAAAAAATGGCTATATTTTTTAGAAAAAAGTTATTGACACACAAAAAAAAGTATGATAATATAAACTCCGTGCTGAGGAAACAGTCACATGGGAAAGCCCAGATAGCTCAGTCGGTAGAGCAAGGGACTGAAAATCCCTGTGTCGCTGGTTCGATTCCGGCTCTGGGCATTGAAGAAAACTTCATATTTGCGGGTGTAGTTCAATGGTAGAACACCAGCCTTCCAAGCTGGATACGTGGGTTCGATTCCCATCACCCGCTTTTTTTGTTGCTTACATAGCGGTAAGAAAGGAAGCATGATTATGGAAAGTCAATTACAAAAAGTAGTCAATAAGGTATCGTTTATCACAATTATTCAAAACATTGTTCTCTCTTTATTTAAGTTTATAGCGGGGATTGTGGCAAATTCCAGTGCCATGATGAGTGATGCGGTTCATTCTGCTTCGGATGTTTTTAGTACTATCGTGGTCATCATTGGAGTGAAACTTTCGTCGAAGGATTCTGACAAAGAACACCCATACGGACATGAGCGTCTGGAGTGCATGGCGGCAATTATTCTGGCGATGGTCTTATTCGTTACCGGTTTGGGGATTGGTGCTGAGGCATTTCAGAATATTTTGCAGGGAGATTATGCGAATTTGGAAAAACCGGGGATGTTAGCAGTGGTTGCGGCTGTGGTTTCCATCACCGTGAAAGAAGCCATGTTCTGGTATACCAGACATTATGCGAAAAAGGTAGATTCCAGTGCCTTGATGGCAGATGCGTGGCATCATCGCTCGGATGCATTTTCATCGATTGGTGCGTTGGTCGGAATCAGTGGTGCGATGCTTGGATTCCCGATTATGGACTCGATTGCGAGTCTGGTGATTTTCTTATTTATCGCAAAGGCGGCCTACGATATCTTTAAAGATGCCATGGACAAAATGGTGGACCATTCTTGCGATGAAGAAACGGAAAATCAGATGCGTGAGTGTGTCATGGCACATGAAGAAGTACAGGGGATTGATTTGCTGCAGACACGTATTTTTGGAAATAAAATCTATGTGGACGTGGAGATTCAGGTGGACGGAACATATACCTTGCAAAAGGCACATGAGATTGCAGAAGAAGTACATGAAAATATTGAGAAAAATTTTCCGAAGGTAAAGCACATTATGGTGCATGTGAATCCAGCGAAATAAAAAGAAACCACAATGACGGTGGGGATCATTGTGGTTTTGCGCTGTTTGCGTGTTTTTTAATTGCTTCAAAACTTTCTTTACTGAGCACATGTTCTAATTTACAGGCATCCTCAGAGGCAATATCTTCCGGCACACCGAGTCTGGTCAGCCATGTCGTGAACAATTCGTGGCGTTCATGAATCATTTCTGCGATGCGTTTTCCGGAATCGGTCAAATAAATGAAACCTGCGTCCGTCACAGTGATATGTCCTTTTTCACGAAGATTTTTCATGGCAACACTGACACTGGATTTCTTATAACCCAGTTCATTTGCAATATCAACAGAACGAACAACCGGAAGCACCCGGCTCAGGTCTAAAATCGTTTCCAAATAATTTTCAGCAGATTCGTTTATCATAAATTTCATAACAATTTCTCTCCTCTAACGATATATTTAGGATAGCATAAAAAAATAAAAAAAACAATGAAAAAATCTATTGACAAATGCACAAAAATTAGTTATTATAAACATAAGTTAGAGATAACTAACTGTACAAACGTATATCGTGTATGTATTTTCTAAAGGAGTCATTGCAAAAAGCAGTAGCTCCTCTCCTTGTGTGTCGTAAGAATGATGAGGTTTCCCTTTTGCAACTGATTTATTTGTGGTACAATACCCATAGATGTTGTCCACGCATTGATTCGTGTCTGAACACTGTGAGGACAGTTACCAAAGCGAATCGTGTGCATCTCGCAGAGAGGTGGCATGTCGATGATAAGGAGAGAGAAAATGGCTGGTAATTGCGAAACCTGTATGAATTACGAATATGATGAAGAATATGAATATTATGTTTGCACGAAAAACTTAGATGAGGATGAAATGTATCGTTTTATCAAAGGCGATTTTCGGGAATGCCCATACTATCAGTTTGGTGATGAGTACCAGATTGTGCGAAAGCAGATGTAGAAAGATACTTGGTCAGAAGGAGAATAAACATGGTTGGAAAAACAAAGAAACAACTGTTGGCAGAAGAAATCATTGAGCGTTTGAAAAAGGAATATCCGGATGCAGCCTGCTCTTTGGAGTATGATGAAGCATGGAAACTTTTAGTAAGCGTCAGGCTTGCGGCACAGTGTACCGATGAGCGTGTCAATGTGATTGTAGAAAGATTATATGAAAAATATCCGGATGTGAAGGCGTTAGCAGATGCAGATGTGGATAATATAGAAGAAATTGTACGTCCTTGTGGATTGGGACGAAGCAAAGCAAAAGATATCAGTGCCTGCATGAAAATTTTACGTGATAAATACGATTGTGGGATTCCGAAAACCTTTGAAGAACTGCTGGCACTTCCGGGAGTCGGAAGAAAAAGTGCTAATCTGATTATGGGAGATGTGTTCGGCGAACCGGCGATCGTCACAGATACTCATTGTATCCGGCTGACAAACCGTATGGGGTTAGTGGACGGAATTACGGAGCCGAAAAAAGTAGAAATGGCATTGTGGAAAATCATTCCGCCAAAAGAAGGTAGTGACTTTTGTCACAGATTAGTATATCATGGAAGAGCAGTATGTACAGCAAGGACGGCACCTTACTGTGATAAGTGTTGCCTGAATGACATTTGTCCGAAAAAAGGTGTTGAGAGGAAAGGAAGATAAAAAGATGAATAACGAAATTTTGGCAGTTGTTGCCGGAGAAAATATTACACAAGAGGAGTACAATCTGTTTGTACAAAGTTTGCCGAGAGAACAACAGCAGTATGAGGCAAATCCGCGTTTTAAAGAACAATGCTTAGAACAATTGATTTCTCTGCATTTATTTGCGAAAAAAGGGGAAGAATTGAAGTTAGAAGAAACAGAAGAATTTGCGAAAATCATTGCGAACGCAAAACGGGATATTCTGGCACAAATGGCAATGCGTGAAGTGTTTGGCAATATCACGGTGACAGAAGAAGAAATGCAGGCGAACTATGAAGCAAATAAGCAGGCATACAGCAAAGGCGAAACAGTCAGTGCAAAACACATTTTGGTAGATAGTGAGGAAAAATGTCAGGAAGTTTTAGCAAAGATAACTTCCGGTGAAAAGACATTTGAAGATGCCGCAAAAGAATTTTCTTCATGTCCGTCAGGACAAAAAGGTGGAGATCTTGGCGAATTTGGAAAAGGTCAGATGGTAAAAGAATTTGAAGATGCTGCATTTACAGCAGAAATCGGTCAGATAGCAGGTCCGGTTAAAACTCAGTTCGGCTGTCATTTGATTAAGGTGGAGAAGAAAAATGAAGCAACAATCGCCAAATTTGAGGAAGTGAAGGAAATTATTAGAAAAAATATTCTTCAACAAAAGCAAAATGTGGCTTATACAAAAGAAATTGCAAATTTGAAAGAAAAATATATTCAAAAATAATTGATTTTTTTAATAGTATTCACTATAATTGTTTTGTATTTTTATGAGAGTAAAAAATGAAAATTCAGTGACGTATGTCACATCATTAGGAGGAAGAACGATGGATTCAAACAAAAGACCAGATACAATGCAACGTATTACAACACCAGAACTTGCCGAAAGTTTTATTGCTGAACAGGTGAAATTGGTACAAGAGCAGGTTGGTGATAAAAAAGTGTTATTGGCACTTTCAGGTGGTGTTGACAGTTCAGTTGTTGCAGCACTTTTAATCAAAGCGATTGGAAAACAGTTAGTTTGTGTACACGTAAATCATGGCTTAATGCGTAAAGGTGAAAGTGAGCAGGTCATCGAAGTATTTGGAAAGCAGTTGGATGCAAACTTAATTTATATCGATGCAACGGATCGCTTCCTCGATAAATTGGCCGGTGTTGCTGAACCGGAAAAGAAGCGTAAAATTATCGGTGAAGAATTTGTACGTGTATTTGAAGAAGAATCAGATAAGTTAGAGGGTATTTCCTTCCTGGCACAAGGAACGATTTATCCGGATATTTTGGAAAGCGATGGAGTAAAGGCACATCACAATGTAGGTGGACTTCCGGAAGATTTTAAATTTGAAGGATTGGTAGAGCCTGTAAAACTTCTTTTTAAAGATGAAGTTCGTGTAGTTGGTAAGGCACTTGGGCTTCCGGCAGAAATGGTTGACCGTCAACCGTTCCCGGGACCGGGACTTGGTGTAAGATGTCTTGGTGCA